>JAAZYN010000348.1 GCA_014239625.1 Myxococcales bacterium
CCGAGCAACGACGGCAGGGGCCAAACAAGCCAGGATGGTGACCGCGTAGTTTTCATACGGGGCACTAGGCGCGGATCAGGGCCGCCAGATCGCTGAAGTTGCCCAGCTGGGCAAGCTGGTCATCGGCGAAGACCTTGCCTGTCTTGTCCTCGACGAAGCCGACGAGCTCCATGAAGGTCACCGAGTCGACCGACAGGTCTTCGATGGAGGTGTTCAGAGTGACGTTGTCCCATGTGCCGGCCTTGCCGGGGACAACATCGTCGAGCGCCTCCTTCAGAAGGCCGAGCAGGTCTTGATCGTTCATATCATCCTCACGCGTGACATTCCGCCGCGCCGCGACGGTCCTGAATGAAGTGGGGAGTCTGTAGAGACTGGCCTGCCGATTGTCAAACAAAGAAACAAGACCGAACGCTCGCTCTGACCCGCGCGAAATAAGGCTCGCAGCAGATTCGAGCCGGATGTGCCGAGGGCGATGGGCCATGCCCCCGTTCGTTCCCCCTCCAGGTGCGAAAACGCTTTCGCAGCGGGCAGTTGCCGCACAGCGATCGGGGCGCTGATCACCGCGGCGCTCATCCGCAGGTCCAACCCGCCCCACGGAGGCCCCACCCGCCGGTCACCACAGGCGTCGTGACCGCAGCTGGCCGGGCCACCCCGAAACACTCATGGGGCTTCGAGCGAAACCGAGGAGGCGTAGCGCCGACGGGCGGGGGCCGGAGGCGGGTGACGTTTCGACGACCGTCGAGCCAGCCGAAGGGAGCACGCGCCCCTCAGCGCTGCGGAGCGGCCGGCTGCAGCCGCAGCGGCATGAACGTGCGGGGCCAGCCCGGATCGTTCACGCCGCTTCGAGGGAAACCAAGGAGGCGTATAGTTCTGACGGCGCGGCGCGGATCCGCCGGCTGCAGCCGGCGAGACATGAAACGCTCGGGCTAAGCGGTGACCGCTCCGACCTGGTCGAGGGAGCCATCGATGAAGCCCTGTTTGGCGGCATGGCGCTGAATCTTGCCGCTGGACGTCTTGGGGATGGACTTGGCCGCGATGAGCACGACCGCCTCGGCGACGACCTGAAAGTGGGACGCGACGGTCTTGCGGATGGCCGCGATGACCTCGTCGGGGTCAAATGACGCATCGCGAGCGTCCACCTCGGTGACGATGCCGAGCGCTTCAGCACCGTTCTTGTCGAACCCGAAGGCAGCGATGCACCCCTTCCGGACGTATCGGTGGGCCTCTTCGACGACCTCCTCGAGGTCCTGCGGGTAGAGGTTTTGCCCCCGAATGATGACCATGTCCTTGATGCGACCGGCGATGAAGACCTCGCCGTCACGGATGAAGGCCAGGTCACCGGTGCGCAGCCAGGTCCCTCCGGCGTCCTCACCGGCGATGCGCGCGCGAAACTCGCGCTCGCTCCGCTCGGGCATGTTCCAGTAGCCCTTGGCGACGATCGGCCCTTGAACCCAGAGCTCACCGATCGCGTCGTCGGCGCAGCGCGTCAACGTGTCCGGATCAACGATGGCCAACGTATGCGCTTTACCGACAGAGCCGGAGCTCACCAGCTCCCGAGTGGTCTCCGCCGACGCCGGCGGGGCCAACTGCCGCCGTTGAAGTGCGTCCGCGTCGAAGGACTCGGTGACCGCGGTGCCCCAGTGATCGGCGCCGGTGACTAGCAGGGTGGCCTCGGCGAGGCCGTAGCACGGATAGTGGAAGGTGGGCTCGAACCCGGAGACCGCGAAACCGTCCTGAAAATTGCGGAGCGTTGCCGCGCGGATGGGCTCGGCGCCCGTGTAGGCGACCTTCCAGTTGCGGAGGTCCAGCGCTGCGCGTTGCTCCATGGTCGTCTTGCGCAAGATGAGCTCGAACGCAAAGTTGGGACCACCGGCCGACACGCGAAGTTCGGGGGTGCTCGCGATGGCTTTGAGCCAGCGAATGGGGCGGCGCAGAAAGGCCATCGGCGACATCAGCAGGGCTGGGAACCCGCCGTGAACCGGCGTCAAGATGGCGCCGATGAGCCCCATGTCGTGGTAGGGCGGCAGCCAGTGGGTCGCGATGGAGTTCGGCACGTGGCCAAACTTGTGGTGTACCACCTCCACCTCGGCCAGCAGGTTGCGGTGCGTGAGCATCACGCCGCGGGGTACGCCCGTGGAGCCCGACGTGTACTGCAAAAAGGCGATCGAATCACCGTAGATCCTGGGGTGCTCCCAGCTCTCTTCGAGGCCGCTATCCAAGGTGTCTGTCGGCACCCAGGCCATGCTGGCGAACTCTGGGGCATGGACGAGCAGAGCTTTGGCCATGCGCGCGATCATCGAGTCGGTCAGGATGACCGAAGACCCGCTGTCGGCGACGATGGCCTGGAGCCGCGGCAAGGTCCGCTTGAGGCGCGCCGGGCTCGGGTCCGGTGGATACGCGGGGACCGCGATCACGCCGGCATACAGGGCGCCGAAGAAGGCCGTGATGTAGTGCATGCCGGGCGGAAACAGAAGCAGCGCCCGGTCGCCGGGCTTGGCGCGCTGAAGGATCAGGGCAGCGATCGCCCGCGCTCGGCGATCGAGCTCCCCATAGGTGATCACATCTTTTTTGCTGTCACCGTCGATGAGGAAGGTGATGGCCGTGTCATCCGGGAAATGCTCGGCGTGGTGTCGCACGATGGACACCAGGGTCGGAAGCTCGGCGCTGGTGTCCCCGCGGCCCAGACCCGGGCGCGTCACGAAGGGCTGTTGTGTCATCGTCTCTCCTGAGTCGCGCGCCGATCCGCGGGCGCTCCGGCGGGGAGCTATAAACGGTGTAACTGTCCGCAGCAAGGAGCGTTTCCGAGCGAGCGTTTGGTCTTGAGGTCGGTGTGCGGCGAGATCCGTCTTTTTTGGACAGCTCAGCAGATCGCACCGAGGCTCCGCCGAGCACCGCAACCGAAGACCCAAGAGGCCGCCATGAGTGCCCACATCGACCTGCGCCCGCCCCCTCCAGAGTTCGGCAAGGTGATCCCCTTCCCGGCGAACGCCCGCACTCACGCCGTGACCTCCCCGCGCCTGGCTGTCGTCGTCGCCTACGCCGGGTCATCCGGAGAGGCCGAGACCACCATCGACGACACCTCGGACGACTCCCTGGTGGACGCCCTGCGGCACCAGATCGTGTCGCTCGCAGAGCACTACGCTCGCGACATCACAGCGCTCAACCAGGGCAATGAGGCGCTGGGAAAAGCCAACGCGGATCTGAAGGCCGACCTCCTCGACGCGTGGCGGCAGGTCGCCCGAATGCACGTCCGGGCCGCGAGCGCCGAATGTGACGCGGCCCATTCCGAGGAGGCGACTCAAGAGGCTGTCGCGGAGGCCAACGCGCTCTTCCGCCAGGTCCGGGAGATGTCGATCATGGTGGGCGAGCTTCGGACCGAGCTGGCGGCCACCCGGCAGCGCGAGACCCTCTTTCGGGAGGCCGCTCAGTGTCGGTTCTTCGAAGCGAGCCGTAAACGACGGCTGCTCGAGGCCGCGACCGCAGCGCCGCCGCCCCCCCGACACACAGGTCCGCCACTGCCAGAGGCCTGAATGTCGTCGGGCCCTCTGGTGAAACCGCGCCGTTTAGCGCTATCTTCTGGCCCATGCGCACGCTCGAACTAACCGGTGCCGCGCACGAAGCGTGCGCCCGAGTCCTCCGAACCTCGTCTCTCTTCAGTGGCCTGACCGCTGACCAGCATCACTGGCTGCTCGAGCGCTGCGAGCTGTGTCAATACGAGGAGTACGAGGCGTTGGTGGAGCAGGGCACGTCGCCCGACGGGCTGTTCATGCTGGTGCAAGGCTCAGCCTCGGTCTTGATGCGTCAGGACAGCTGGATGCAAGAGGTCGGTCGCCTCGACGCGCCCACGATCGTCGGCGAGCAGTCGCTGCTCCTGGGGCAAACCAGAACCGCCACGGTGGCAGCCGTCACTCAGGTCCGGGCGCTCCGGATGTCCGCGGATGTCTTCTTTCAGTTGTTTCAGGCGGCCCCCTCCTTCGGGATCGCCATCGCACAGGCGCTCGCGCTCCGGTTGAAAAATGCGTCCGTCGAGCTGCTCATGGCCAGCGGCGAACAAAAGACCAAACCGACCAAAGAGGCGCTGGAGCTACTCCCCCTCCAGTTCCTATACAGACATCGCGTTTTGCCGATGCGAGTCGAGGGCAAGCGCGTGATCCTCGGCGTCGTTCAAGACCCCAGCAAGGCGATGCTGTCAGCTGTTCGAGAGAAGCTTCCTACGGCGGACCTCAGGCTGGTGCGGATCGGCGCCGGCGTGTTCGATGAGGTCATGAGCAGCTACGGCGGGATCCCCACGCTGCAACAGGATGACGATCGGGACGTGACGCCCCCGAAAGACGACACGAAGAAGGGACCACAGAAGGTCAAAGACAAGCGTCAGCGGCCGTCGGCACGCCTCGACCCCATCTTGCAACGGATGGTGGCCGAGGGCGCGTCAGACCTCCACATGTGCGGTAGCCAGAAGCCCTTCTGGCGGATCGACGGCGTCATCAAAGAGCTCGAAGATGCGCGCGTCCTGAAGACAGAAGAGGTCTACGAGCTCTGCGAGCCGACGTTGACACAGCTGGCGCTGGAGAGCTTCGAGGAGTTCTACGACTGCGACTACGCCTACTCGATCGAAAGCGGGGATCGATTCCGAGTCAACATGTTCCGCGACTTCGGTGGCGTCTCGGCCGCCTTCCGCGCGATCCCGAACAAGCTGATGACGCCCCAGCAGCTGGGGCTGCCGCCGGTGATCCAGCAGTTCTGTCACCTCCCCAAGGGGCTGGTGTTGGTCACCGGCCCCACGGGAAGCGGAAAGACGACGACGCTCGCGGCGATGCTGGATTACGTCAACGCCAACCAGAGCAAGCACGTCATCACGCTCGAAGATCCGATCGAGTTTGTTCACGTCTCCAAAAAGTGCCTGGTCAACCAGCGCGAGATCGGCAACCACAGCGTCAGCTTCAAGCGAGCGCTGCGAGCCGCCCTGCGCGAGGATCCAGACATCGTGCTGGTCGGTGAGATGCGCGATCTGGAGACCGTCGATCTGGCGCTCGAGACGGCGGCGACCGGCCACCTGGTGTTTGGGACGATGCACACCTCCACGGCCG
>JAAZYN010000349.1 GCA_014239625.1 Myxococcales bacterium
TGGGCCGAAACGCCTGGCGAATCCTGGCGTCAACCATTCTGACCGGCTGCGTCAGGCCGGCCGTCCACCTCGTAGCCTGGCTACCAGCGGGATCAGGAGCCACATCAGCGGTGAGCGATCCCTAGGGGCGCCGCCGGCGCACCCGGCGGCCCTCTCGTCGCCGGCGGCGGGGCCCTCGTCAGGCGCGCCATCGGGTGGCCTGTCCAGGGGAGGTTCGGCGCGGGGCTCCGGGCACTCCACCTGGAACGCGAAATCGAGCGTCTGCGAGGTGCCCTCGAAGCTCAGCTGCAGCGAGGCGGCGACCTCGCGGTCGCGGCACGGTGCGTCGGCGGTGACCGTGAACGCCACGTCGTTGACGATGGACTCGCCGGCGGCGGACATCGAGGATGCGCCCGATGTGACGGTGAGCCCGGCCCGGTCGTCGTCGATCCGAAGGGCGCCAGCGAGACTCGAGGGCATGTAAACCGGTCGCGCTGGACGAACGGTGACGAAGAGCTCGCATGCCCCGCCGGCGTCGCAGGCCGACTCGGCCCGATGGACGGTCAGCCCCAGGGCGCGCTTTCGCCCCTCGGCCAGGGCGCCGGGCAGCCACAGCCTGCCGCCGGTGCGAACGCAGGCCGCCGACGCGGCGCAGTCCACCGACGGCAGCGGCTGAACTCCGGCGGTGATGGAGTCGGCGACCTCCGCCAGGTCGAGCTCGGGAAACGCTGACCACAAAAGCGCCCCGGCGCTGGCCACCAGAGGCGCCGAATAGGACGTGCCGGATCGCTGCTCGTAGAGCTCGACCGGGTCAAACGTGGTCGACGTGACGTCACTCCCGGGCGCCATCAGGTCGACGAGGGTGGCGCCGTAGTTGGACTTGCTCGAGAGCTCGTCGGTGTTGGTGCTGTTGGCGACGATGAGATGGTGTTGGAGATCGTAGTGATTGGGGAAGCGCGCCTGGCTGAGATCATCGACGTCGCCGGAGTCGTTTCCTGCTGACATCACCAGCAGCACCCCGTCGGCTTCCGCGTGCTGGAGCTCCTCCTCCAGCAACGCGCTGTAGGTGGTCGAGCTGAACGACATGACGATGACCCGGGCCCCATGGTGACGGGCGAACGCCACCCCCTCGAGGGATCGGAGGGAGCTGCCCTGGCAGCTCTCCGTCCGCAGCCGCTTCAGGTTCATCACCCGCGCCCCCGACGCAGCACCCACCACGCCCAGGGCGTTGTCGCCGGCGGCGGCGACGAGCCCGGCCATGAAGGTGGCGTGGTGTCGCTTGCAGGTATCTCCGTTGGCCTTGAGCAGAGGCAGCTTGTGCGGGCTCGGGTCCGCGTCGCTGTCGCCGGCGTCCCAACCGGCGCACTCGTCGGTCCACCCGTCGCCGTCGTTGTCCAGGCCGTCAGCGCATGCGGCACCGGCCTCTTGGGGATCGGTCCACAGCTGCCCCTGAAGGTCTTCGTGCTGCGCGTCGATGCCCGTGTCCAGGATGGCCACGACGACGCCAGGGGCCCCCACGGTGACCGACCACGCGAGCAACGATCCGATGTCGGCGCCGGGCACGCCGGCGACCTCATCCACCGTCTGTCCCAGATTGCGGTGGTGCCACTGGGCCTCGGTGAGGTCGTCAGGCCCCTCCGGCGGGAACTCCGTGGCCTCGCCGTCGTCGTCCAGGAAGTCCGCCTCGATCCAGGTCACCTCCGCCGCAGCGAGCCAGCTCCGCAGGGTGCTGCTGGGGTCCAGGGCCGGCGCGCAGCGGAGCAGGAAGATGGGCGCCCGGCCCAGCTGGCGCTTCACGGCGCAGCCGCGGGCCCGGGCCAGGGCGGAGAGCTGGTCGCGGGTGGTCCCCTCTCGGGCCCGCAGGGCGAAGACCCCCGGGATGGGGCGTCCTCCAGCGGCGACGTTGGTGTCGAAGACCTGCACGGGATCACGCGCAGCCGCCACATCGGACCCTGTGAGGATGGTCCCCATGACGATGAGCGTCCAGGCGAGGCGTTGACCTCGCTCTCTGATTGAGCCGGTCGGCTCCATGAGCGCGTGATGCCATCGCTGGCGCTTTCGACTCGTACCCATCGAGGGTGAACATACCCGCCCGCCACTCACGCCGCACGTGATAGACCCCGACGCGCGGCTGCAACGCGAGCGGGGTGCGGCACCTGGAGACAGGCGTAGGGTTTCAGGCGCCCTGTTACTGCTGCACGATCGACAGCGTGTAGGGACCGACATCGCCGATCGTGTACCCGTCCACCAGGAGATACACCGTCACCGCCTTGTTGAGCGTCAACGTCAGCACCTCGGGCGCCGACCCCCCTTGGTCCTGTACGGCCAGACAGCTCGTTGTGAGGGGTTCACAGGCGGTGAAGGTAAACAGCCCCTGGTCGCCCGAGTAGTCCGACAAGGTGAACACATAGTCGCCGTCGGACTCGGGCGTAAAGCTCAACCATTCGTCCGTCGCCTCGCCCCCGGCCCAGATCAGCCCCGGGCAAGGATCGCCGCCGCTGGTGGTGTAGTTGCCCGGGGACGGGATCGCGAGCGAGTTGCCCTGGTCCGTGGTGTCGCCGAACACCTCTACGTTGACCGGGGCGCCAGGTGCGAAGAGGATCGGCTGGGCCGTCTCGCAGGCCGCGCCCGACACGCCGGAGAGGTCATCGCAGGTGCCTGAGGAACCACACGCTTGGTTGCTTGAACAGCCGCCGCAGCTCAGCCCGCAGCCGTCGGAGCCACAGGTCGCCCCAGTGGCGGCGCAGCTCGGCTCGCAAGGCGCGCTGACGGTGAGCGTGTAGGTGGTCGGTGCCCCGGAGGTGAAGTAGTCAGCGATGAGGAAGTACTCGGCGCCGGCCTGCGCGGAGAGCAGCAACGAGACTTCCTCGCCCTGGCCCGAAGAGTCCCACCCCACCGCGGTGCAGCTGCTGCTGTTGGCGCAGTCGACCAGCGCATAGAGGACCGGTGAAAACCCGTTGGCCGTCATCGTCACCGAATAGACGCCGGTGGTTGGTGCGATGAACGACCAGACCTCGTCGGGACCGACCCCAAAGGTCTGATTGGGTCCGCAGGCCCCTACCGGTAACGAATAGAGATCGGTCTTGCCGACCAGGTCACCGTCCGCGGTGATCGGAAAGGAGGACGTGTCGAGGACGTTGGCTGATGAGCACGCGTCGCCAGGCGCTTCGACCTTCTCGATGAGCAACGTGTATGATCCAGCCGCGTTGGCGGTCTCCGACCACCCGTCGACCACCACGATCACCGGCAGACCCGCGCTGAGCGTGAGGCCGACGACCTCATCGCCTTGATTCTGGACCAAGTCACTGCCCCCGAGACAGGCGCCACCGATGGAGCAATCTTCCGCCACGTAGAGCGCCGAGTCGAAGCCGTCCTGGGTCAACGTGAACATGTACGCGCCATCTTCGGGCGGCGTGAACGCGTAGAAATGGTCGCTCGATCCCGCCCCGGCGTTCCATCCGATCCCCGCGCACTGATTCGCCAGGACTCCCGTTGCAGCGCTGGCGCCTGTGGTGCTGTTGGAGACCGCGAACGGGAGCGCGTCGACGACGAAGGGCACCTCGCAGGTGTCGCCGAGGATGTCGAGGCACTCGAAGCCTTCACACCCCTGGCCGAGCGCACACGAGCCACAGACCCCGCCACAGCCGTCGTCACCGCAGCTCTTTCCGTCGCAGTCGGGAGTACACAGGTCGATCGACAGGTCGAAGCTGCCCTGATCGTTCGCGGTCACCCCATCGACGATGATGAAGTGCTCTACGTTGGACGTCATGCTGAAGAACGCCGGAGCTCCGTCGGAGGTCTGGTGACCCACGCACGACGTCGGCACACCGCATTCGGTGGACACGATGAGAAGATTCGGCCCCGTCCCGGCGAGGGTGACGGCGTAGACCCCGTCCTGAGGCGGGGTGAAGCCATACACCATGTCCGCTTGCCCAGCGCCCGCGGCCGCGGCGTCCGCGCAGACGCCGAGCGTGCTGTAGTCGTCCAGGAGGCCATCGGTGGACCCCGTGACGGCGATCGGGAGCGAACCGTCCAGGGAGACGGCGTCCCCGCAGGTGTCGCCGCCGGCCGGAGGGACGTCGGGTGACGTATCTGGGGCAGAGTCCGCCGCAGAGTCCGCGGCGGTGTCGGTCGCGGTGTCGGTCGCGGTGTCCGTCGCGGTGTCTGTCGCGGTGTCTGTCGGCGCGTCCGGAGCGGTGTCCACGACGGTCGCGTCACCGCCCCCACCGTCTCCTACCGGCACGTCGGCGGGCACGTCGGCGGGCACGTCGGCGGGCACGTCGGCCACCGCGTCTCCAGCCGCGTCAGGGGCCGTGTCGGGGCCGGTGTCGGGCGCCGTGTCCACCGTCGGGAGGTCGGGCTCCGCATCGGCGACGTCCGGGGAGCCCTCCACGATGTCCGGGGTGTCGGCCACGCACGTGCCCGTCGTCGGCAAACACGACGTGCCAGCGGCGCATTGCTTGGAGACGAACGACACGTTGGTAAAGTTGGGGTCACAGATCTGGCACAGATCGTTGGCCGCCGGAGCGTTGGCGAGGTAGCAGGTGTCCGCGATGAGGCAATAGCCGGCGCTGATGGCGTACTCGCACTCTCCATCGGCGGTGCAGGTTGCGTCTTGGCACTCCGAAGGCTCGCAGTCCTCGGCCGCCTTGCATCCCGTGGTGGGGGCGTCGGCGGTGGTGTCGATGGCCACCTCGGCGGCGTCGGTCTCGACCACCGTGATGCCTGGGCACGCGGAGAGGGCAAAGCTCAACAGCAGAAGACATCGCGGTCGCAGCAAGGTGTTCATATCGCTTATCTCAGCGCCTGGGTAAAGCTGTCGAGGGCAACAGTAGCAGGGACTGATCTCAGCATCAATTCACGTGTCGAGCCACGGCGCGTGAGGCGGGCCTCATGGCATCACCCCCTTGGGACGCGCCCCGACGGCTCCGAGCTCCGCGCGCGGCGGCCTGCGACGACCAGGGGATCTCGCGCACGGACGCGGAGACATGCGGAGACACCCGGACAGGCGACTCCCAGTGTTCGTCTGTATCCGGCTCGAACTTGGCGCGCGATCGGCGTCGCTGGCACGGACCGAGGGCGCAGGACTGGCAGCGTCAATTCAA
>JAAZYN010000034.1 GCA_014239625.1 Myxococcales bacterium
CACCGTAGACCGCGTCGGGCACGTCATGGTCCACACTCACGATCACCTCGATGCGTGGCGGGACGTGCTTTCGGACCGGCCATGACAGCACCCTCACCATATTCGCCAGCGTCTTGCGCAGGCGGAACGCTTCCATCTGCACGCTCACGTGCCCAGCCTCGATCTTGGAATAGTTCAAGATGTCGTCGACCACTGACAGCAGCTCACCGGCCGAGCTGTTCACCAGATGGATCCGATCGTGGGCCGTCTCGGAGAGAACGTCATCCAACATCATGTCCGTGACGCCCATGATCCCGCCGATGGGCGTCCGCAGCTCGTGACTCATGTTGGCTAGAAAGGAGGACTTGGCCAAGCTCGCTGCTTCTGCGCGAGCGTAGGCCTCACGCAGCCGCTCCACGTTGGCCAGGCCCTCCCAAAAGCGGGCGTGGTGGACGCGCCCCTGTTCGAGGACGAGCACGATGTAGACCGCCGCCAAGAGCAACATGCCGACGGCGTTGACGGAAAACGCCATGGCGACGCCCACGGTCCCGCCGAGGATCAGCATGAACAGCGTGTGCAGCGTGCGGTCCACCACCAACGCGATGTGGGCGCCAGCCGACAGGCCGATGCTACAGACGATGACGAGCACCCCGGGAACGTCGAGGCCGTATGTCGCGATGGCGAAACCGGCGAACGCGCTCCACGTCGTGACCATGAGCAGAGAGATGGCTCGGACGATGGTAAGCGCCTCCGCATCGCCCTGTTCGAGGCGCTTCAACGGGCGCATGCGGGCGACTGCCAAGAGCACGAGCGTACCCACGACGGACCAGGCGACCACCGGGTGTTCGGCCCCGTAGTCGCTTGAGACGCTCACGATCGCCGCTACTAGCGAATAGAACGGTCCACCAGGCCTGGCTCGCATGGCCAGCTCCCTCTCCCCAGCGCGCTGAATACGGTCGCTCTGCTCGGGTGTCAGGGGCGTGACGTGGTCGTCCATGCCCGACAGTACCCTACATGAGCCCCGTTGATCACATGACCGGCGCGGCGTCTGGAGCATCCCATCGGGCGCCGGCGCAAGTTGACGGGCCACCGCCGGTTGGCGTGTCAGCGTCGGGAAGCGCTCCGGCCGGCTCGGTGACGTGACACCCGCTGCGGGTCGCCGCGGCAGACGCCCCTTCGGTCCTCACGGTCGCCCAGGGATGGAGGGGGAGCTGGCGTCTTGATAGACGCGGCGGTTGACCGTCGTCGTCGGCAGCGCTAACTACCGCGGCGACACCCATCCTCGGACCGCGGAGAGTGAACATGACAGGGACGCGCATCGAAACCGACAGCATGGGCGAGGTGGAGGTCCCGGCGGACCGCTATTGGGGGGCTCAGACGCAGCGTTCACTGCAGAACTTCAGGATCGGTGAGATCCGCTTCACGCGGGCGATGATCAAGGCCTTTGGGACGGTCAAACGCGCCGCCGCGCGCGTCAACGCCGATCTGGGCTTGCTCGCGGAAGATAAAGCGAAGCTGGTGATCGCCGCCGCCGATGAGGTCATCGAGGGGGCCCTCGACGACCACTTCCCGCTGGTCGTTTTTCAGACGGGCAGCGGCACCCAGACCAACATGAACACCAACGAGGTCATCAGCAATCGCGCCATCGAGATGGCAGGCGGGGCGATGGGCTCGAAGGCGCCGGTCCATCCCAACGACGACGTCAACCGATCGCAGTCGTCCAACGACACGTTCCCCACGGCGATGCACATCGCGGCGGTCGGTCAGCTCAGCGAACGGACGCTGCCAGCGTTGCGGGCGTTACGCGAGGTGTTGGCCGACAAGTCCTCAGAGTTCAAAGAGATCGTGAAGATCGGACGCACCCACTTACAGGACGCCACGCCGGTGACCCTGGGCCAGGAGATCTCCGGGTGGGTGGCGCTCCTCGACCACTCCATCGCGCGCGTCGAGGCGACCCTACCGCACCTCTACGAGCTCGCCCTGGGTGGCACGGCCGTCGGGACCGGGCTGAACACGCACCCCGAGTACGCCACCCGCGTGGCCGCCGAGATCGCGCGGCTGACCCGACAGCCGTTTGTGACCGCGCCCAACAAGTTCGAGGCGCTCAGCGCTCATGATGCGGTAGCCTTCGCGTCGGGCGCGCTGCGGACCGTCGCCGGCTCCTTGATGAAGATCGCCAACGACGTCCGCTGGCTTGCGTCGGGCCCGCGCTGCGGCATCGGCGAGCTGAACATCCCGGCCAACGAACCGGGCAGCTCGATCATGCCGGGCAAAGTGAACCCGACTCAGGCCGAAGCTCTCACGATGGTGGTCGCGCAGGTCTACGGGAACGACGCCGCTGTAGCGTTCGCCGCGAGTCAGGGCAATTTCGAGCTGAACGTCTACAAGCCGGTGATGATCCACAACCTGCTGGAGAGCGCCGAGCTCATCGCCGACGGGTGTGACAGCTTTCGCACCAACTGCGCCGTGGGCATTACGCCGAACCGAGAGCGCATCGAGGAGCTGCTGCACGGCTCCCTGATGCTCGTGACCGCGCTGAACCCGTACATCGGCTACGACAAGGCCGCCAAGATCGCCAAGCGGGCGTTTCACGACGGCAGCACCCTCAAGGCTGCTGCGTTGACCCTCGGCTACCTCACCGAGGAGCAGTTCGGGCAGTGGGTCGATCCGCGCGCGATGGTCGGTCCCACATCGTCGTGATGGGGCGCTCCAAGCCCTCCCCCAGGTCGCGCCCGAGGCGCCCACCTGCCGGCCTCGGGGTCGGATGATCCCAGGCCAGCTCGAGCAGGCGCGGGGCCCCTCCCACCAACGGGTCGCAGGCGACCACGCCGTCACCGTGCGAGTTCCACCAGCCAGAGGCGGTGGCGGTCTCTGCGGGCCGCGCCAGAGCCACTCGCAGGTCCGCTCGAAGGAGCATTGGGCCTCGTGAGCCGACTCCAACGCGCGGCCGCGATAGATCAACGGGCCGTCACGGACCGTGAGATGTCGGTCTCGATGAGGGGCTGGCCCACCGCATGGCATCTGCGGCGACCGGGGCGTGTCCGCTCGGGCCCTCGAGGGCTGTCGGAGGGGAACGACGTGGTCGCGCTGATAGGGTCTTTCACGCCCGCCGGGGTCCGGGATCGACCGCAACCAGCCTCGGCTCACGTCACGTTAGACGCTCGAAAGCTCTATCCCGAGGAGTCGGGAGGCGCTCTGCGGAGCGCAACCAGGGGCCATTGTCGAATCGAGATGGACCGCTCACGTCGGGTTCCTACTGACGCCTCATCGACCTCGATCGATAGCAGATGACCCACCGGAGGGACCCATGACCTTTGGACTCACCCCCCCGAGCCCCGCCCCTGTTGGGGACGCACCTCCGCCGACTACGCGCGATGGCGACCGGGTTATCCCAGCAGCTTTTACGAGCGCTTGGCCGCCTTTGGTGTCGGGCGCTCGGGTCAGCGGCTACTGGACGTAGGCACCGGGGTCGGCTTTGTGGCCACCGCGTTGGCGGCACGCGGGGCGAGGGTATGGGCGACCGACATCTCACCCGATCAGGTCGCCATGGCCGCCGCTCGCGCGAGCGCATTGGACCTCGAGGTCACCTGTAGTGTGGCCCCAGCGGAGGACTCGGGGCTGGCTACTGGCTTCTTCGATGCGGTGACCGCCAGCCAGTGTTGGGGGTATCTGGACCATTCAGCCGCCACCGCGGACATCTCGCGCGTCCTGGCCCCCGGCGGGCTCCTGGCGATCCTGCATCTGTCCTGGTTGCCATCGGCGTCCCCTATCGTGCGTGCCACCGAGGCGCTGCTGGTCAAGGCGATGCCCAGCTGGTCCAGCGGCGGCTGGGACGGAGGGGTCCTTGAGACGCTACCTGGCGCCGAGGCCCTCGATGGGGTCGCTCGGTTCATCTACGACGAGGAGCTGCCGTTCACGCGCGAGAGTTGGCGGGGTCGCATCCGCGCGTCGCGTCCCATCGGGGCCACGCTCTCGGCGGGCGACGTCCGCCGCTTCGACGGTGAACACGCGGCGCTGCTCGAGGGGATCGCTCCCGAGCGGTTCACCATCCGGCACCGGATCTCGGCTCACATCTATCGGACGTTCGGGGGCGTGGAGCGTTCGCACGCCAGCAACGCAGCGTAGCGGTCCCAGTGGGCCCCCCCCAGGGCCCTGAGGCGCTGCGCCAGGCGCTTGGTCGATATCGCTCGGGCCAGCCGCTCCAATGGCGCAGCTGCCACCAGCGCCTCGTCCACCGCCGCGGTCAGCGTGTCCACTTCGGTGACGCGGCGGCGGTGCCGCGCGTAGAGGGTCGCGGTCCGAAACCACGCCTCGATGGCGGCCCGGTTCTGGCGAAGGGTCGTCGCGAAGTCCGGATGCCAGGGGTCGTCCAGGACGGGCCACCGGGCCAGGAGGTGCGCGGCCACATCGAGATAGCTCTCCTGCTCCGCGCGCTTGGCCGTCGCGAGGCGCTCCTGGAGGGCCTCCATGGGCCCCCGGCGGGCGCCCAGCTCGGTCGCCGCCTCCCGCCCCTTCAGCCGCGGCGACAGCGCCGCGATCACCGCGTCTTCTTCCGGGAGCCAGACGTCGGACTCCGGCCCGTCCGGCGGATCGACGAAGCGGATCCAGCGCTCCGAGGTGGTCGTCGGCAGATCCATCCCCCGACCCATGATGCGGGCGCGAGTGTGAGCCTCGAGCAGTGATATCTGCCCGTCTCCGTCCGCGTCCAACTCCTGCTTGCCGAGCGGCTGTCCGAGCTTGTCGTTGCCCCTGAGCGCCTGCAAAAAGTGCAGGCCATAGCCGTCGTGCTTTCGCCGATCGGGGTCCGGATCGCACCCCGTCGACTCCCGATCCCAAGGCGCGGCGAACAGCCCGCAGGCTCGGACGGGGCCGGCTGCCGGGCCTTGAGCCGAACGCGCGTCTTGGAAGATGATCTCGGCGAAGCCGCCAGAGAAGCATGACGTGATCACGAACTGGACGGGCCGCCCGCCTCGCGTCTTGGCTAGCGCCTTGGCGATGTCGTGCGGTCGCAGGTCGTACCCTCCCCATAACAGCACGGCGTTGTCTGCGGCCCGCTGACCCCTGTCACCGTGGCCCGAGATGAAGACTGTGAGGGGCTCCTGGGTCGCCTGGCCAAATCCGGCGGCCAACGCGCCGATGACGTTGGGCCCCGTGGCGGCCGCGCGCGGTTTGAGCGTGGTCACGCGGTACCTGGCGTCGCGACCGGCGCGTGGTGAGAAGAGATCCGCCAGGCGGTTCATCAGCGGATCGCCTCGCCGCTTCGCGTCCTGGAGTTGGACACCCGAGGAGCCAGGCCCGCCGGCGAAGAGTACCTCGCCGCGGGGACCCCATGTAGCCAACGCCAGCGCGATGTCGGCTTCGATGGACACCTGGTTGAGGTGCGGCGCTGAGCCCCCGCCGATAGCGATCCATCGCAGCCCCTCCGCGGGAAGACCGGGGGCGGCAGCGGTCGCGGGACGTATCTGAGTGGGCGCCGGCGGGGGTGGCGTATCCTGCCGACACCCGAGGTTCATCACCGCGATGAACACCAACGCGGCGCCGATGGAGCGGCCCGGGCCGCGCTTAGTTGCAGAACGCGATCTGGTTCTCGATGCTAATCGGCGTGTAACCCGCCACACCACAGATCTGCGGACAAGAGGGCGCGCCCGCTGGCGGGAAGTCCGAGGTGTGGCAGGGCTCGCGGCACAGGTCCTGGTAGCAGATGAGGCCACCGGCGCAGTCTGTGACCCCCGAGCACGCCTCGTCCTTGGCGGCGCTGCCGCCCGTGTCGAGGCAGCTGGCGCCATTTTGAAGTTGGTAGCAGGTCTTGCCCGCGTCGCTGCAGTCCTGGGCCCAGAAGTCGCAGGGGTCGGCCGGCGCAGCGTCGGTGCAGATCCCGAAGTTCCATGCGGTCGGGGTCAGGTTGTTGGAGCTCTGACATTTGGTATCGCAAGCGTTTGGCCCCGTCTCGCCCTCGGTGGCGTCGCAGAGCTCCTGGCATTGTGAGCTGACGCACACCGATCCGGGCACGCAGTCGTTGGTGAACTGGCACGCCTCGCCCACAGCGGTGGAGCCTGCCGTCAGACATGCGATCCCGCCCTGAACCCGGTAGCACCCGTCGCCACCGTCGCAGCCGGTGTTGGTCCAGATGTCGCAGGTCGCGGGGACCGTGTCCGTAAGGCAGACCCCCATACTGTTTTCTGCGCTGATCTCGAGCACCTCGCCGGTACACAGGGAGGAGCATTTGGGTTCACCGGTGCCGCTGTCGTCGGTCGAGCAGGCCTGCTGGCACTCGACGATACACTGGAGCCCAGAGGCGCACAGGTTGGCGGACTCACCGTAGCAGTCGGTGCCCGCCGGTGCGCTGCCCGCGGCCATGCACTGGGTGGCCTGGTTGCCGTAGTAGCACGCGTTGCCGTCGCCGCAGGCCGTGGTCGCGTCCTGGAAGGGGTCGCAGCCGACCGTCGGGAGGCCGCAGAAAGACGCCGAGAAGTCGGGGAAATTGACGTTCAAGTTGCAGGGTCGATCGCCGGGGCAGTCGTCGACGTCGATACACGGCTTGCGGCACATGTTGGCACCGTCGTTGAGGCCGAAGCAGCTCAAGCCCTCCTCGCAGTCGGTGCTGTCGGCGCACTCGCCGTCGATGGTGACCGCGCCGAAGGCCCGACACTCGAAATTATTTCCGGAGAACGCGCAGTGGCGGTCGGCCGCGTCGCAGCCAGCCTGGCAGTATGGGTGCAGTCGGCGCCTTCGACGATCTTGTCGCAGCCGTCGTCCCACGGCTGGACCGTCGGCCCGGTGTCCGGGGCCGGCGTATCAGGTACCCCTGCGTCGGCCGCGGCGTCCGGTTGGGGTTGGGAGGGGCAGCCGCAACCCTCGTTGGCGCCGGTGTAGGCGGTGCAGGAACCCGAGATGCAGGCCAGGCCACAGCCGCAGTCCGAGGGGCCCGCGCAGGATTCGCCAGCCACGCCGGTCCCATCGGTGCAGTAGTTGGGGCACTCACCGGCCTTGGGCGAGCACTCCGTCGTCTGCGCTTCGGGGCAGCCCAGGAGCAGCGCCGCGGCGGCCAAGAGAGTCGTAGTGATCCGCAGCATCTTCTTCTCCGTCGAACGCTGTTTGCAGAAGTAACGTTGAAGTTGGCTCAGCCTAACAAGCTCACCGGTCCGCCTCAACGATCACTGAGGCGTTTCGCCCCCTTTCGCCAGGCGACGTTGCGCATATGGTAATTCGGATTGAGCTTGCTGGAGTCGGGGGAGTAGACTACCCGTGCTGCGAACGCAACATTTGAATCGCTGAGGGAAAAACATGCGCGCCAATCGCTTCTTGGGGACGGCTCTGCTGTTCTGTTTCACCGTCCTCACCGCGTGCGATGGCGACACTGAGCCCGCGCCGCCCCTGGACCCGCCCGCGACTGACACTGCGGTGGCCGAGGACACTGGGCCCACCGAGCCGTTCACGCTGGGCCCCAACTGCGCGATCGACGAGAGCAAGTACGGCAAGAAGATCGGCGACACGATCGGCAACATCACGTTGTTGACGTACGAGGGTGAGCGCTATGATCTGCACGCCAACTGTGGCCACGACAAGAAGGTCGTGTGGATGGTGTTGGGTACCGGTTGGTGCGGCGCCTGTGAGGCGCTGGCGCCCAAACTGCAGCCCATCTACGAAGAGTACAAGGACCAGGGCCTGGAGATCATGTGGGTCCTCGGCGAGGACGGAAAGGGGGCGCCGCCCACCATCGAGTTCGCCCAGGCGTTCGTCGAGGACAAAGGGGTCGATTTCCCTGTGATGCGGGACCTGAACTTCCTGAACGTCTACTCACAGATCGAGCAGCACTCGACGGCGCTGCCACATCAGTACTTGATCGACGCCAACACGATGGAGCTCATCAACGCGACGGGGGGCGTTGACGCGGATTTCCAGGCTGAGGTCATAAGCCGGCTTCAGTGAGCGACGTTCGCTTCGATTTGACTCTCGGGGACGACGAGGCCCCCTCGGACCCCCTGACGTTGTTCGGTACCTGGTACTCAGAGGCACGCAGCACGGGGATGTATGTGCCCGAAGCGGTGGCTGTCGCGACAATGGGCGAGGATGGGTTCCCGTCCATGCGGATGGTCCTGCTCAAGGCCCATGGCGCCGACGGGTTCGTCTTTTTCACCAACTACGACAGCGCCAAGGCCCAGGAGCTGGAGCGGTCTGGCAAGACGAGTCTGTTGTTCTGGTGGCGGAACTTCCAGCGTCAGGTGAGGCTCAGCGGCGTGGCGACGCGAACCGATCCCGCCACCAACGAAGCGTACTTCGCGTCGCGGGCCCGTGGGAGTCAGGTCGGCGCCTGGGCGAGCCAGCAGAGCGCCCCGGTCGCGTCACGGGAGGCCCTGGACGCGCGGTTTCGGGAGTTTGATGCCCGAAACAGAGGGCGGGATGTGCTGCGTTGTCCCGAGTTCTGGGGGGGATATCGCGTGGTCCCCGAGCGCTTCGAGTTCTGGCAGGGACGCCATGATCGCATGCACGACCGCGTGGTCTATCTGAGGCATGGAGACGGCTGGAGGCGCGATCGCCTGATGCCCTGACTGGCTGGCCTCGGTCCGCGTCCGGGAGCGAGTTGGCCGTTCGCCTCGCCCGTCCGACGTCGAAGCGCACCCTCGCTCGTCCCGAGCGCGTCGGTGCCCACCGCGCCGGCCGCGGACGCGTGATAAAGTTTCGACGAACGGGACTCGCCGTTACTGTGGGCTCATGCACCTTCTTTTCCATCCAAGGCGACGGCGCCTGAGTGTCGCGTCGCTCGCCGTGGTCGCCGCCTTTTCGATGCTTCCCCAGGCCCTCGCTCAGCGCGCCGACTGGACGGTAGAGCACTTCGAGCCGGCGCCCGATCAGGGCAACAACATCTTGCAGACGGTGTCCAGTCGGCTGCTGCCGCACCTGACGCCCAGCTTCGGGGTGTTTGTGCACTTCGCCAAAGATCCTTTGGTGTTCCGCAAGCTCAACGACGACACGGCGGTCGGCGAGAAGGTGATCGAAGACCAGCTGCTCGGAGAGCTCTGGGCGTCCATCGGGCTCTTTGATTACGTGAACGTGTCGCTCGTGATGCCGCTGGCGTTGATGAGCGATGGCGCTGGGCTGACCCGCATGGGGCAGGGCGGCTTTGCGCCGGGGGATATGAGGATCATCCCCAAGGTGAAGTTGGTCGACTGGCAGGAGTCGGGCGGGTTCGGGTTGGCTCTGTCGGCCGAGATCATCGTGCCTACCGGGGACGTCGACTCCTACCGAGGGGACGGCGCGGTGCGCTTTCAGCCGCGGCTGATCCTGGATGGGCACAACGACTTCTTCCAGGTTTGCGCCAACTTTGGCTACCAGACCCGCCCCCGTCGGGTGTCTCAGGGGCTGGTCTACGACGATGTGTTTCGCTGGTCCGTAGGGTTGGCGATCCCGACCGTCGACGAGCTACAGATCCTGCTCAACGCGTTCGGCAACTTCCAGATGGAGAGCGACGAGCACCCCTACACGGGCGCCAACTCGGACACGCGGACGGGGAGCCCGATCGATGTGTTGGCCGGGCTTCAGTTTCGACTCCCCTACGACCTGGTCGTGCAGGTCGGCGGCGGCCTGGGGCTAAACCGCGCCGTGGGCGCTCCCGAGTATCGCGCCTTTTTGAGCCTGGGCTACACGCCGAGCACGATGGACCGAGACGCCGACGGTATCCGAGACGCGGTCGACGCGTGTCCCGAGCAGCCCGAAGACTTCGACGACTACGACGACGAGGACGGTTGCCCCGAGCGCGACAACGACTCCGACGGCATCGACGACTCCGATGATCAGTGCCCCTCCGAGCCGGAAGACCTGGACGAGTTCGAAGACGATGACGGCTGCCCCGACGACGACAATGACAAGGACGGGGTCCGCGATGCCAAGGACTCGTGCCCGCTCATCGCCGAAGACAAGGACGGGTTCGAGGACGCAGATGGTTGCCCGGAGCCCGACAACGACGGCGACGGCATCAATGACACCGTCGACGCGTGTCCGCTGGTGGCTGAGGACAAAGACGGGTTCGAGGACGCCGACGGGTGCCCGGATCCGGACAACGACAACGATGGCATCCCGGACGCGCGCGACAAGTGCCCGACCGAAAAGGAGACCGTCAACGGCTTTGAAGACGCTGATGGTTGTCCGGACACCAAGCCCAAGCCTCCACCGGGTCGAGTGATGGTCACGGGGCTGAAGATCGAGATCACCGAGAAGGTGTTCTTCAAGACCGGCAAGGCCACGATCAAGAAGCGCAGCTACTCGCTGCTCCGCGAGGTCGCCAAGGTGATGCGCGAAAACCCGCAGCTCACCCGGGTCAGGATCGAGGGACACACCGACAGCAGCGGGGGCGCCGGCTACAACAGGCGCCTGTCCCAGTCTCGGGCAAAGGCGGTGCGACGTTTCCTCATCAATCAGCGCGTCGCCAGTAGCCGCCTCGAGAGCATCGGCTACGGCGAGGACCGTCCGCGGATGACCAACACCACACGTGCCGGGCGTAAGGCAAACCGTCGGGTGGAGTTCGCGATCGTTACGATCAACGGTAAGCCCGCCAGCGAGACCCCGTAGGCGGCGTCGCTGGTCCGCTGGCTGGAGCGGGGCACCTCGACGGAACCGAACCGCGGCCCTCTGGCTCCGCGGCGCTCGGTCATGGGGTCGTCGGTCACGCCTGGCTCCCACACTTTTCGCTGGGAGCCGGGAACACACGGGGGCCCCGGGTTGTCTCTCTGGATGCATCAGTCGGGAGGAGGAGACGCCATGGAGCCGTCGGCGCCAGGACACTATCACCGCGACCCACAGCTGGTCGCAGGCGGCCGCCCCGCGTTGATACTGGGGGTAGCCTTCGGGCTCGCCTATGGGCTTGTCCCGTGGAGTGTCCTGTATGCCGCCGGCTTGAGTGTGCCGGGGCACATGCTGGTTACGGCTCATCTACTGTTGGGGTTGGTCGTCGTGGTCTTGGCGACCCGCTCCGCGGCCGGGGTGGGGGCCTATCTGGCCGCCCTCTCGTTGACGCTCGGCGGCGCCGTGTTCATCGCGCTGGCGGACATGTCTCAGGTGCTCCCATTCAGCATGGGGTGGGATGAGGTGCGGGCTCTCCAGAGCGCACGGCTCCTCATCGGTGGCGCGGCGGTGGTGGCCTCGTTGCGCTGCCTGGTGGAGGCTGTTCACCACGCGGGAGACCGGCGCAGTCTTGACCTGAGCTTCGCGTCCCTGTGCGCTCTGGTGGGCGTGGCAGCCGCGATGTGGCAACCCGGCCAGGGGGTGACGCACCCCATGGCGTTGAGCGCCTCGTAACCTCACGCACGACGTCATGCGGGCTGGCGTCGCGCTGCAGGTGTCGAAGCGAGGCCGCTTCAACCGCGGTCGGCCAGAGCCTCAGGGGGCCTGACAGGCCTTCGGGTGCGTCCCCGAAGGGTCGTCGCCATCACCGCCGCACCTGTACGCGCCCTCCTGGGCATCCCAGCCGCAGCTGTTGGCGCAGACTACCGCCGAGGCGCCGGACCAGCCGCAGGTGTGCTGTGTGAGGCCATCGCAGCAGCCGACGAAGTCGGTGAACCAGCACCCGTCTTTGTTACAGGTCCCTTTGAAGTCGTCACACACCTCGTCGGGCTCACACACCCCGCAGGCATTGCCGCAACCATCGCTGCCGCACTCGACCCCCGCGCAGCTACAGGGCTGGCAGGCGCTGCCGTCACACCACTGGCCTTCGGGGCAGCCGCCGCAGAACTCGCCGCAGGCGAACCCGCACTGGACGTCGTTGCACTGTTTGGCGCAGGTCTCTGCTGGGCACAGGTAGGCGATGCCCTCGTCCGGCACGGCGGCTTGATACGGCGCGCAGCCGTAATTGATCCCATTCCATCCGCAGGTCAACCCGAACTCCGCGCAGTTGACGCTGGTGAGCTTCCCGTTGACGCAGTCGATCGCGCTCTCGTCTGCATTGCAACAGCCGGCCCCGGTGACCTGTCCGCACTCGTTTGCGCGACACACCTGCGTGTCCTTGTCGCAGACATCTCCAGATGGACACTCACCGCAGGACGTCCCGCATCCGTCGTCGCCACAGTTCTTTCCGTCGCAGCTGCAAGCCTCACAGGTCCCCGTGGTGTCATCGCAGTACTGATTGGTTTCGCACGTACCGCAGGCCACGCCGCACTCGAAGCCGCACTGCCGACCGCTGCACGGGGTGGCGTTGGCGCAGGTCTCCCCAGGGCACAAAAACTCCGTGCCCGCCGGGGCCGGAGCACCATCGACGGTGCAATCGAAACCGAAGGCGTCATCGCGCCAACCGCAGGTCCCCTGCTTGCCGCAGCCGAAGGTCAGCAGCAGCCCCCCGTCGCAGTAACGCAGCTTGCCGTCTCCGGTGCAGCAACCCTCGAACGAGATCCCGTCGCACAGGTCTGGCTGACATTGGCCCACGCTGGTGTTGCATTGCTCGCCCTCGGGGCAGGTGCCGCAGACGTTCCCGCACTCGTCGGTGCCACACTGAAGGTCGTCGCAGCTGCACGCCACGCAGGCGCCCTGGTCGCAGAACTGGCCGCTCGCGCATTCGCCGCAGCTCTGGCCGCAGTCGGTGCCGCACTCTTGCCCCGCGCACGTGTCGGCGGGACACGATTCGCCCGGGCACAGATAGGGATGCTCGAGGTCTGGGCTGGCAGATGGCACATACCCGCAGGCGTACACCGTGGCCTCCGCCCGGTAGCCGCAGAGGGTGCCGGGATCGCACTCGAGCGACGCGATGTCGCCGTTGTCGCACCACTTGACGGTCGCCCCGTCACCGGTACAGCAGCCGGTGAGCGTGATGCCGCCACACACCTCGCCTCCGATGCAGAAGCCCTGGGGCGTGCAGGTCTGGTCAGCCTCGCAGGAGCCGCAGGTCCCGCCGCAGCCGTCGTCGCCACAGACGCGGCCATCGCACACGGGCGTGCACGGAGGGGGAGGTGGGTCGGCGGCGGGGCAGCCAGCCATGGCCAACAATACGACGCCGAAGCCGGCCGCGCACACGGCGAGAGCCGATCTTTTATAGCGAGTACTATGCATGAGAGCCTCCAAGATGCCAGGATGCCGGTACCGGCTATCAGAGACAAGGCGGCCTCTGCAGGACTCACGATGCGTGCAGTATGTCATCCGGGTTGGCTATTCCTTTGGAAGACCTGATCCCACCACCAGCGATCTCGGATGGCGCCGGCGTGCTCGTCGTCGAGGATGACCCGGTGGTCCGCCGGGTCGTCTCCAGCATCCTGGCGCAGGCTGGATTCCGCGTGGACGAAGCACCCGATGGCGCATCGGCCATCGCCCTGTTCCGTGACACCCACCACGAGGTCGTCATCTCCAGGATGGTCATTGGTGTCATCCAAAAGCGTGCAGGTGCCCTGCATGGTCAGGTTACTATCCCAATTCAGTCCAAAGAGCGTGCTCTCAATAAACAACGCGAT
>JAAZYN010000350.1 GCA_014239625.1 Myxococcales bacterium
ATGAGTGAACGAACTAACGTGACACGACACTAGGCCACGGTCACCAGAAGCCCTCGGAACGTGTGACCTTCTGGAAACCCTCGCAGGGTCGGGAAATCGGGCGCCGGACCCGCTGAAACGCACTCGACGAGAGGCCTCTCGGCCAGCGCCAGCCCCTTGTCGATTTGGCCTCGCAGCCACCCCTTCTTCGATCGTCGCAGGTTATGACAGCACAGCAGCATCCCGCCGGGCTTCAGGGTTCGCCCAGCCGCAGCCACCAGCGCCACGTAGTCGCGCTGCGCGTTCCAGCCGCGACCGCGCCTGCGCCCCTTCGAGAAAGACGGTGGATCCAGGATCACGATATCGAGCGGCGGCGCAGCCTCGAGCCACACCAATGAATCTGCAGCCACACTCGGATGGTCCACCTCGGAGAGGCCGTTGAGCGCCAGATTCCGGCGATACCACTTCAGGTACATGGGACTCAGATCGACCGTATAGACCGAAGCGACGCCAGCACGCGCGAGGCTGATCGAGAAGGCGCCGGTGTGCGCGAACAGATTGGCGGCCACCAGCCCATCTCGGCCTGCGACCCGTTCATCGAGCAGGCGCCGGTTCCGGCGCTGATCTGGATAGAAGCCGGTGGTCAGGCCGGCCGTAGGCTGGACCTCGAAGCTCGCGCCCGCCTCGAGGACGGTCCAGGTACCGGCTGCCGCAGGGTGCTCCGCCGTCGGCGCTCGAATCCAGCGCCCCTCCAAGGTCTCGCCACCCGCCCCACCGTCGGCGCGAAGATCCGACATGTGGTCTTTCTCGTAGACGGGCGCGCCCTCGAATCGCTCCGCCAGGACGTCGTAGAGCGAGCTCGTGAACGCCCTGCAGCATCGAGCCAGACGCGTGACGACGATACAGTCGCCCCACATGTCCACCCACAGGCCTGGGAGACCGTCCACCTCACCGTGAACCAATCGCATCGCCGTCGTCGCCGGGTCATCGAGGAGCCCCTGTCGCCTGGCGATAGACCGCTCGACGCGGGCGATCCACCCCACCACGTCCAACGTCTCCAGCTGTCGGCGACTCACCATTCGCGCGCAGATACGCGCCCGTGGGTCGACGACGGCCATCGCGACGAAGCGCTGGCCGGGGTCGACCAGATCGACCACTTCACCTGCGCGGAGCTTCTTGAGCGATCCCGTGTCGCGGTCTGGGATGACCCAGGGGTGCCCACCGCCCATGACCCGCGCGGTGGCCTTACTGACCACCAGCTGCTTGCGGCGCCCGCGCTTCACGCTGGTCTTCACGACAGCCTGGGGGGTTGCCTGCGGCTGCGGGGAAGCTGCGGCAGAGCCGTTCAGGAGCTCCTCCCACCGGTCGCCCACCGGACAGGTCACGCTGTGCCCCTCCCACGCCAGGGTGTGACAATGCAGCGCCATCCGCGGAGCGCCACCCGCGACCGGCCGACCGTAATCGAGGTCCCCTACGATGGGCCACCCCGCGCGAGACAGCTGGATTCGGATCTGATGGGTGCGCCCCTGCTCGGGCCACACCGCGAGCTCGGCGCGCGACCCGTCGGCACTGCGCCGGAGCACCTCGTAGCGGGAACGCATGGGGCGCCCTTTGGAGTCGTCGGTGTCAAGGACACCACTACCGGCCTCGCGACCGCCCGGGCTCGGCGAGACAATCGCCAGGTAACGCTTGGACACCGCGCGGTCCTCGAAGGCTTTGGACAGGGACGCGCGCGCAGCACCCGAGGCCAGCAACAGCACGCCGGAGGTCTCCCGATCCAACCGATGAGCGGCATGCACATCCGCTGCTCCATCGACAACAGCCCGAGCCAACTCGACCGCGCCGACCCCCTCTTCGCTGCTTCGATGGGTGGGCACTCCGGCAGGTTTTCGCAGCGCCCACCATCCGTCACCACGAGCCAACACCGCGTCCCCTTCGAGGGGCGCCGGGTCCGCCAGCTGTGACGGTCGGAACGTCACCGCCACGAGCTCACCGGGCGTCAGCTTGCGACCTGCGCGCCGTTCGATCCGACCGTTGACGCGCACCCCCTCGGCGTCGATGAACGCCTTCACGCGGCGCCGGCTCACCCCGTGCAAGTTGGCCGCCACGAACTGGTCGAGGCGACTCGGGGCGGCGGGGGATGGGACCTGAAGCTCCACGGTGCGCATGATGACGCCCATACCACGGCCGGTGGGCGCTTGGCATCGCCACTGCAGGTGTGACCCCGCGGATTGAGAAGGTTGAACGCGATCTCCTGGCTCTCGGCGTCGCTGGCAGCGGCGCGCGACCTTGAAGTAAGGCTGCTGCGACATCCGTCGAGCGCCGCGTCAGCGTCGAAAGTCCCGAGGGTTCTCGCGTTCAACCATGAGCGTGCCCCGACGACCCGCGACAGGGTCCGAACGTCGAGCTGTTGCCAGCCGTAATGCGACGCAATCAGCTGTCATCGACTTTGGCGTTCCGGGGCTTGCTTTTGTCTCCCACGCGCCGACGCAGGGCTGGCGGGGAGCGCTTCGACCGTCCCGACGCAGAGCTGGGCCGGACAGCTCCGAGTCACGGGGCGGGACTTTACCCATCAGGCCACCAGGAGACCGGTCATGTTGATCCATCAGGCCCCCGAGACCACGCGAACGGGAGCATCCAGCGCCGGTACAGAGCTCCCGCCACCGCCAGACAACGACGACGTGAGTCAGGCGCCGACCATGCGCGATTTCGCGGTGTCATTGAGGTGCCCGGAGGTCCATCTCA
Source organism: Myxococcales bacterium (assembly GCA_014239625.1). Taxonomy (GTDB): domain Bacteria; phylum Myxococcota_A; class UBA9042; order PHBI01; family JAAZYN01; genus JAAZYN01. Next base: position 2,725 of record JAAZYN010000350.1, read on the forward strand.
GCGCCCTCGACCAGGCCCTGGCGCGATTTCGCAGCGCCGTTCAAGCTCGCGCTGACTCCAGCCAGACGCACTGATCGGAGCCTCGGCTACTGCCAGCGTCGTTTGCATCCGGCTCGATATCGGCGAAGGATCGGCGTCACTGGCAAGGGCTGCGGGCGCAGGACTGACAGCGTCAACTCACACCCGGCGAGACGCCGCCAGCGTCGTCGAGGATCGTCAAGAGCGGGCCGCAGGCTCGCGAACACCAGACGATTATGGATTGGCCCCGCCGCGCATGGGCCCGAGCAAGGTATCCACGGTGCGTCTTCCCAGGTCGGCCACGACGCGATCAAGGCGCGTCTGATGGGCACCCGTCGCCGCGGCCTTCGCCACCTGCCACAGGCGCGCCGGCCGTCGAGCGAAGCCTATCCCATAGAACGTCCCCATCGCCGCTATCCGAAACGCCGCCAGAGCCCGAGGCGAGACGTGGTTGTTGAAGGCGACCGAGCTGCTGAGATCCGAGTAGTTCGCCAACATGTCGAAGTAGGCGTCGTCGATGGGGTCGAGCTTTCCCGACGCCATCAGCGCGTCGAAGTCCTCGGAGCCCGGATAGGGACAGAACGGCCCGATATTGAGATCGTGGACGCCCAGGCGCGCGAGCTCTGCCGCGAACCGGAGGGTCTCCAAGGCGTCCTCCGGTGTCTCGTGGGGAAAGCCCATGATCATGTTGCACTTGACGGTGATGCCAAGGTCGACCGCGGATTTCATGGACCGCTTCATCCGATCCAGATCCACCTTCTTCTTGATCCGCCTCAAGAGCGACGTCGAGCCGCTCTCCGGCGCGTATACGAGGTGATGACAGCCCGAAGCCTTGAGCGCTTTGAGGACCTCTTCGTCGAGAGCCTCCGACCGCGTGCCCGAAGGCAGCTGGATGGTCACTCTCAGATCGGCCCGCTGCACGCGCTCGCAGAACTCTAGAATCCAGTCCTTACGCACCACCGCCGTGAGGTCATAAAAGTCGAAATTCTGCGCGCCATAGCGCCGGACACCAAAGGCCATCTCATCGACGACGTCCGCAGGGTCGCGGGCCATCCAGCGGGTTCCCCACATCTGGGGGTTGGAGCAAAACGTGCACCGGTAGGGACAGCCGCGGGTCGCCATGATGGGCATGCTGCGTACGCGACCGATGCCGAAGGCGAGCCCCTCGTCCAGATACCGTTCGAGCGGGAGCAGGTGCCAGGCGGGCCTGGCGATAGCGTCGATGTGTCGCAACCGGGCGCGGGCGGGCGTCTTGACGAACTCGCCGCGACGAAGAAACGCGATCCCCGAGACCTCCTCCAGGTCGGCGCGCGCCGCGATGGCGTCCATCAGCGCGACGAGCGTCGCTTCTCCCTCACCGATGACCACTACGTCCAGAGCGCCCTCGCAGTCGCGGAGGCTGAACTCGGGACAGGCGCTCAGGTGCTCGCCACCACCGACGATGGGGAGCTTGGGAAAGGACTGCCCAATAGCCTTGATGACCCCGCGGACGAGGGGCCACTCCTCTGAAAAATTCGAGGTGACTCCGATGACGTCGGCGTCGCTCGGGATCCGCGAGACGATCTCGGCGTTGGATAGACCCAATCTCAGAAACCGACGGTTGGCCATGACTCGCACACGCCGCGGAGCCTCGCCGAGGGCGTCGACCACAGTGACCCGAACGCCTCCCCGCTCCGCCGCCGCCGCGACGTATGCGAGGCCGATGGGGGGACAGGCTAGCGTCGTGTAACTGGCTCGAGGCACCCGGAGTGGAGGCCGAACCAAGACCAGATGGGGGGAGCGCCTCACCATAGTGGCCGAGTCTACGCCCACCGCACGCGAAGATCGACTGTGGCCAACGCGAGCTTGTAGCCGACCGCCATCAGGGTATAACGGGCTCATGGAAGCCAACGAAGGCCGCACGGCACCTGCGCTACGGGCTGCTGGGCAGGGCCTGGGTAGAGCCTGGGCCCGACTCTGGCGCCTACCCGCGCGGCCGCCAAGGAAGCTGGCGGTGGCAGGCGTGTTCGCCTTGGGGGTCGCCCTCCACGCGGGGCTGCTCTATGAGAGCATCCCCACCAGCCTCATCGTTGGCCTCAGCCTGTTGCCCGCCCTGGCCTACCTTGGACTCGACCTGCCTACGCCGACGTTTCGGCGCCGCCTCCTGCGCGCGACCTGCCGTGGCCTCGTTGGCGGCTTTTACGGGTTGGCTGGTGTCGGCTGCCTGAGCTTCACGAGCCAGCTCGGCTGGGCGCTGTCCGCCGGCACCTGGGCGGTCATCGGCGCGCTTGGATGTCTCGCTATGAGCTCCATGGTGTGGCGCCCCGCCGACCTCCACCTGCCTTGGGCGGTACCCTT
>JAAZYN010000351.1 GCA_014239625.1 Myxococcales bacterium
CATGCGACCACAATCTCGATGGTCGGGAAGCTCAGGACAAGACCCGATGCGAGCCTGATTCTCCATCCCAGGTCGTCGTCCATCTCGTCATCTGGCCCTGACCGACCTGCCTCCGCACCATCGTGCTGGGCAGAAGCCGAAGCGGAGGCCTCACCGCGCATGCCCGCGGAGGAGTCTCCGATGAACCGATCCAGCGTCCCCGTCGATGCGGACTTGTCTCTGGACAGGGACCAGCCATGGCTTCCATCGTCTTCACTGCCGGCGGGCGGCGGCCACACCTCATCGGCCGAGCCGTCGACGGCGGGAATCGGAACCTGCGCATGCGGGACCGGCGGAGGCGCGTCGATCTTGCTCAAGATCTCCATGACCTCTGCGCGGCCGGCGTCGTCATCGAGCAGAGTGTCCTGCGTGTCCAGGACCGACGAGGCAGCCGCGGCAGTGGTCACTGGCTGAACGGCGTTGCACTTCGGACACGTTGCGGTTGAAGCCGACCCCGCGGCCGCTTCACTGATCTGGAAGCTCGTCCAGCAACTGACGCAGATGAAGTCTTTCAAGGTATCTTTAATTTATGGGCCTGAGCACCGCGAAAGCTATGGCGGCGCCACGAAGCGCATACATTGCGGCAGCGCGGATTGGCATGCAAGTCTCAAAGGCCAATTTTGGCGGGGCCAAGTTGCCGTGCCTACAATAGACGCGTTCACTGGTGATGCGTTCACCTACCCGCGAGAACTGGACGGTGGGATCCAACATGACCTTCGACACGCTGCTCGGTGCGCTCGTCAACCGAAGCATCATCTCGCCGGAGCAGGCTTCTCAGCTGAGCACGAATGAAGGCGGCCAGCGCTACAAGCTGGAGCGCAAGCGGGGCATTACGCCGGGGCGAGGCACGATCGACGACATCTCTCCAGCGGAGGTGCTGGCGAGCTTCGAGATCGGGATGTCGGATGGCTCCACCCTCACAGAAGATCGGATCATGGCGGTCATCGCCGCCGAGGCGGGCCTCTCGTTTTTCAAGATCGACCCGCTGAAGCTCGAGCCGGAGCTGATCACGAACACGTTGTCGCGCGCCTTCGCCAGGCGCAATCGGCTCTTGGCGGTGGACACGCGCAAGGGCGTGCTCCGCGTCGCCACCGACAACCCACATAACCTGGAGGCCTTCGAGTCGGTCAAACAACGCTTCGGGGGACCGGTCGAGATCGTTGTGAGCGCCAAGAGCGATATCCTGCGGTGTATTCGAGAGGTCTATGGCTTCCGTAGCACCCTGAAGGCGGCTGAACAGGACCTCTCCGCGAGTCGGGACATCAGCAACCTGGAGCAGCTCTTCAAGCTGAAGTCCTTCGACGAGATAGAGTCGACCGATCAGCACATCGTCAACGCGGTCGACTATCTTCTTCACTACGCCCTGGACCAGCGGGCCAGCGACATCCATGTGGAGCCCAAGCGCGAGCAGGCGCGGATCCGCATCCGGATCGACGGGGTGCTGCACACCACCAACAGGATGCCCATGGTGGTTCATCGGGCGATGGTCAGCCGGATCAAGACGATGTCGCGTTTGGACATCGCGGAGAAGCGGCGACCTCAAGACGGGCGTCTGAAGATGACGCGCGGGGACGTAGAGGTCGAGCTGCGCGTGAGCACGATGCCGGTGGCCTTCGGCGAGAAGTGCGTCATCCGCGTTTTCGATCCGATGGTCCTCTTGCAGGACCTCGACGGGCTCGGCATGGAGGGTCGTGATCTCGATCTGATTCGCTCGTTCATCGGTCAACCTAACGGGCTCCTGCTCGTAACCGGGCCGACCGGCAGCGGAAAGACCACGACGCTCTACTCCGCTCTGCAGGTGCTGGCCACCGATCACGTCAACGTCGCGACGATCGAGGACCCCATAGAGATGGTCGTCGAGGAGTTCAACCAGACGTCGGTCAACCCCCGGGCCGGGATAAGCTTCGCCACGGCGCTTCGGACGCTGCTGCGGCAAGACCCGGACGTCATCATGGTAGGTGAGATTCGGGACGCGGAGACCGCTGAGCAGGCGATTCAGGCGGCGCTGACCGGCCACCTGGTCCTGGCAACCCTTCACACCAACGACAGCGCGACAGCGATCACCCGCCTCATCGACCTGGGAGTCGAACCGTTCTTGGTGGCGTCCACGCTCAGCGGAGTCATCGCCCAGCGGCTCGTCCGCAAGGTCTGTGAAGAGTGCCGAACACCCTCGAGGCTGACCACCGAGCAGATGCTGGCGCTGGGCATTCCGGTGCCCGACGATGGCCCTCCACCGGAGCTGCCGGTGGTCCATGGGAAAGGCTGCGTCCAGTGCCGAGGGACGGGCCTGCGCGGGCGGCTGGGGGTGTTCGAGGTGTTGCGGATGGACCCGCGACTCCAAAAGTTGGTCATCGGACGGGCCAGCGCCCAGGAGATCTTGAAGCTGGGACGCCAAGATGGGCTTGTGACGCTGCGGGAGGCCGCCATCCAGAAGCTCGCCGCCGGCGTCACGTCCTTCGATGAGGTGCTGCGAGTCACCGCTGAGCTGACCTGAGCGAGCCTGGCCTGGGGCGGACTTCGAAACGCGAACGAGGTTGAAGTCGAGGGCGGGTCATCCCATACTCCCGGCCCGTCATCCAGGAGAGCAGACATGCCCATGGCCCCGCGCCGCTGGAGCCCCTTCGGGTTCCCGTTGCTCGCCGCGTTGACCTTCGTCGTCGCCGCGTGCACCAAACCTGTTCCGCCAACCTACCCACAACCCGCTGAGATCAGCGCCGAAGCCAAACCCTTCGGTAAGCTCACCGATCCGCTGAAGACCTGGCTGGCCGAGGCGGCACCCGACAGCGTCGCTGTTGTTGGCACGGATGGGGCGGCGAATGTGCGCTTCGCTTACGACGGCAGGAAGGTCCTGGTCGAGCTCTCGGGGCTCCCGGAGGCTCGGCCCGGCTGCCCGGTCATCGCCTATTGGGGCCAAGCCGCCGGCAAGACACGCTTCGAGCACCGTTTCCGCACCCCAAACAGCGCTTCCATCACCGCGCTCAAGAGCGCCGAGGGAAAAGACATCGCGCCGGTCAGCGTGTACGTCAACGGCGCGGGGTTCAAAGGCAAGGCCCCGCGCGCTGTCTCGGACGCCGGCGTGTATCGGTTCACGCTACCGACGGGTCCGACCGATTTCGCGCTCCATGTCGAGGCGGACACCGCCGGGCCGGGGTGCTCCATCGAGCCCGTCATGGACACCCTCGTCGGTGAACTGCTGCGCGGCGGAGGCGTCAAGACGGGGGCCGCCGGGGGGGACGTGGCGACCGTGGTCGGGGTCAGGCCGCCGCTCGCAGAGGGTAGCGCCGCTGTCCCTGAGGACAAGGGCCGGTACCAGCCCGGTGACGATGTGATGTTCCTCGGGTCCGGGCTCGATACGGTCAAGACCATCAGCGATGAAGCCGGCTCGTCCAAAGAGGTCACCCAGGCCACGACACGACGAGCGCGCGGCCAGATCAATAGCGATGGGGACTCGGACACCCTGACCCTGGGCGTCGTCATCGATGGCCAGGTCAAATCCGGGCCGACGTTGAGCGTCGCGGTCGAGGGTACGGTTCACAAGATCGGCGACGCGATCGCGTCCATGACCGGCGCAATTTGGGGTCTATGGCTGGTGATTCTGCTCGTCAGCGTTGGGCTTCTGATGACCATCGTCAACGGCTTCCCCCAGTTTCGCGGTTTTTGGCACGCCATCCAGGTGGTGCGAGGAAAGTACGATACGCCTGGAGAAGAGGGCGAGATCACGCACTTTCAGGCCCTCACCGCGGCGCTCTCCGCGACGGTCGGCTTGGGCAACATTGCCGGTGTGGCCGTGGCCGTCACCAACGGAGGACCTGGTGCGGTCTTCTGGATGTGGATCTGCGGTTTCCTCGGCATGGCGACCAAGTTCAGCGAGTGCACTCTCGCGACGGCCTATCGCGAGGTCCGCCCCGACGGCACGGTCGCCGGCGGCCCCATGTACTACATGTCCAAGCACCTGGGGCCGCTCGGGTTTCTGGCGTTCATCTATGCGCCGCTCATCGTCTTGGCGAGCTTCGGCGGCGGAAACATGTTCCAATCCAACCAGGCGGCAGCCATCTGGGAGCAGTCGTTCGGGATGCCTCCCTGGGTCACGGGCCTCATCCTGGTCGGCGTGGTAGGCGCCGTGATCGTGGGCGGCATCAAACGCATCGGGCGCGTCACAGATAAGCTCGTTCCGGGCATGTGCGCGGTCTATGTCATCGGCGCGCTGGCGGTTATCTTCACCAACCTGGACCAGGTCGACGACGTGTTCGCGCTCATCTTCACCGAGGCCTTCAGCGTCTCGTCGGCGGTCGGCGGCGTGCTGGGGATCGTGGTCAAAGACGTGATCGTGCAGGGTTTCCGTCGGGCTGCGTTCTCCAACGAGGCGGGCTTCGGCTCGGCGGCTATCGCGCACGCCGCGGTGAAGACCGACGAGCCGGTTCGCGAGGGCGCCGTGGCGTTGCTGGAGCCGTTCATCGACACCATCGTTATCTGCACCATGACCGCGCTGGTCATCCTCATCAGCGGTGAGTGGACGCAGCAGGGACTGAGCGGTGTGAACCTGACGGCGCGCAGCTTCGATGTGGTGTTCGACGGCTTCGGCACGTGGATGGTGGGGATCGCGGTCTTCCTGTTCGCTGTGTCGACGATGATCGCGTGGTCGTACTATGGCGAAAAAGGCATCGAGTTCGTCTTCGGCCGGCGGGCCGTGATGCCCTACCGCTTCGTCTTCATCGGGCTCATCTTCGTGGGCGCCGTTTGGAAGCTCGGGCCCGTGCTGGACTTCTCGGATGCCATGCTGGGCCTGCTCATCGTGCCCAACTGTATCGCCATCCTCCTCTTGACTCCGCGCCTGCGCGCGCTGGTCAAAGACTATTTCAGCCGTCTCGGCGCCGGCGAGATGAAGCGACAAAAATAGGCACGCCGGGTGGTTTCACGGTCGCCGAGACGACGGAGCCGTCGCCTCTACGCCTTCAGGGCACGCGTGGGCGCCATGGGCGCCGCATAGAAGCTCGAATCTACACGGCCGGATCACCATCATCCGAGTCGACTCAT
>JAAZYN010000352.1 GCA_014239625.1 Myxococcales bacterium
GCAGCTCCAGTTTCCCGGGCTAAGTGGGCTCATCGACATCATCGCGCGCACCGCCGAGCACACCGCTGACACCTTCAACGCCGACAACAAGTACCAATTCCTGGAGCGCCCCGGTCGACGCTTCGCGTACATCACACGCGACGTCGATGACTCGCGAGCGCGCGCGGTCGCGCAGGCTCGCGATCGTTTCACGGAGATGTGCCGGATGGAGCGCAGCAAGGGCAACAAGCGCTGTCACAACCCGTTGTCGACCGTGCGCATCGTCACCGAGCCCAAGCGATACTATCCAAAACGTGAGCTCCTGACCCAGGTCGTCGGCCTGGTCGGCCCGGATGACGGCGGGATCAGCGGGGTCGAGCGGTCCATGAACGACCTGCTCTCCGGCGGCGAGCACCGTATTCGCAAGATCCGGGACCGACGGGGGCGCGGCATCTACCTCGACGGCGTGGCCGAGGACGTCGTGCTCACCGCGAACTCCGTCGAGCTCGCCTTTGACGAGAAGATTCAGGCCTTCGCAGAGTCGGCGCTCTCCGAGGCCTGCATGGTTGCGGGCGCGCGAGCCGGCTTCGCGGTGGTCATGCGGGTGAAGACAGGCGAGGTCCTGGCCGCCGCAAACTTCCCCACGTTCAATCCGAACACCTACACGCGTTGGTTTCGCGACCGACAACCGCTCCTCAATGAACGCCGGGCCTTCACGCAGGCAGCCAACGACCTGACCTGGGCGGCCAAGTCACCGCTGACTCAGAAAGCATTCCCCGACGCATACGAAAACGTCGTCCTCGAAGCGCAGAGCGCGCTATCTCAGCAGACCGACGCCTACATCGAATATGCCCACGCCTACCCCGACGCCACCCGCTCCACAGCGTTCTTGGATGTGTACGAGCCCGGCTCCATCACCAAGGTGTTCACCTTCGCCGCGGCGCTCGAAGAGGGCGTGATCGATCTCGAGACCGAGTTCGACCTCGAGCAGGGCGAGCTCGAGCTCCAGGACCCGGACGACACGCGCATTCGGGACACCTCGCGGTACGCGGTCGGCAAGCTCGACCTGTGCATGAAGAAGTCATCGAACATTTGCGCAGCCAAGACGGGCTTTCGCCTGGGCGCAGAGAAGCTGGAGCGCTATTATCGCAACTTCGGCTTCGGCTCCCGCAGCGGCAGCGCGTTCCCGGGAGAGGCCAGCGGGCTGCTGCTCCCCGCGTCCAAATGGACCATCGTTCACCTGGCCAATATCTCCTTCGGCCAGGGGTTTGCCGCCACCGGTATCCAGCTCGCCCGCGCGACCGCAGCGCTCGGCAATGGGGGCAAGCTCATGAAGCCCATCGTGGTGCGGCGCGTGTTGGACAGCGATGGCAAGCTGGTCAAGAGCTTCGAGCCGCAGGTGGTGCGCCAGGTAGTGAGCCCACGCACCGCGCGGACCGTGCTCGACTTGATGCGCGGGGTGGTCAGCCCGACGGGCACCGGCAAACGCGCCCATATCGCGGAGTACCCGGTGGCCGGCAAGACCGGGACCGGCCAAAAGTCACACCTTCGAAAGCGCGGCTATGCCGAAGACATGTGGGTGGCGACCTTCCTCGGGCTCGCCCCGGCCGACGATCCGGAGCTGGCGGTGGTGGTGCTGGTCGACGAACCCAAAGGGAAAGCCCACGGCGGCGGCACCTACGCGGCCCCGGCCTTCAAGCGCATCATGCGCTGGTCGTTGCGCTATCTAGGGGTGCCGTCCCCCTACGACACCGGCAAGCGGGTCGCGTGGATCGACCCCGACGAGTTGAAGCGGCGCCGCACAGCGCCCGCAGTCGACGAGCGCGACAGACAACTGGAAGCCCTCAAGCCGCCGGTGGACCCCAGCGCCGTAGGGGCGGTCCAAGTGCCGGACTTCCGGGGGCTCACCAAGGACGTCGTCAGGCAGAAGGCATTCGAGGCGGGTCTGAAGATCCGTTTCTCGGGGTCGGGCGTGGCCCACGCACAGGATGTCAAGCCGCACGCCCAGGTGGCTGCCTGGAGCCCCGTCCTGGTGTCCTTCAAACCTCGCGCGCCGCGCCCCACGCCGCCATCGGCAGCCGGGGTGTCGCCGTGATGCCCCTTACGACACCAGACATCGCGGCGGCCACCAAGGCGACGGTTCGGCCTGCCGCTGACCGAGACGCGCCCTTCACGGAGCTCTTCACCGACACCCGCACGCCTGCTGATGGCGGGTTGTTCGTGGCGTTGGTGGGAGACACCTTCGACGGCCACGCCTTCGTCACCACCGCGGTCGGCGCAGGCGCAGGCGGCGTGATGGTAAACCGTTCAGCGCAGGTCGACGTCGAGGGCGTCGTCGTCTTCGAAGTAGACGACACCGGCGACGCCCTCATGGACCTCGCGCGCCTCGTCCGGAGGCGCCACCCCGGCCGCTTCATCGCGATCACCGGCTCGGTCGGCAAGACCACAGTCAAAGACATGACCGCTGTGGCTTTGGCCCCCTTCGGCAAGGTCGGCAGCACCATCGGGAACTTCAACAACCGTGTCGGCGTGCCGCTGTCGATCTTCGCGCTCGCGGGCGATGAACGCTTTGTGGTGCTGGAGCTTGGCATGAACGCGCCAGGCGAGATCCACGAGCTGACCGAGGTCGTCGACCCTGACGTCGGGGTCGTCACCGGCGCCGTGGAGGCTCATCTCGAGTTCTTCGACTCGGTGGACGGGATCGCGGACGCCAAATCGGAGCTCTTCCAGGCCATGCGGCCGGGCGCGACGGCCGTAGCCAACGCCGACGACCTGCGGATCGTGAAGCGCGCGATGCGCCTGGCGCAGGGCGGGCTGCGCACCTATGGCATGAAGAACCAGGCTGACCTGACCGTCCAAACGGTCCGACAATCGCCCGCGGGCTTGGCCTACGACCTCGAGGTCGACGCGGACACGGCTCTGGAGGGACTTCGCCTCAAGGGCCTCGGTGAACACAACGCGCTGAACGCAGCCGCCGCGCTGGCCATCGTTTTTGCGCTGGAGCTGCCCGACACCGCCGAAGAGGTGCCCGCGTTGGCCACCGCCGCCATCGCCATCGGTCGCGACTGGAGACCTGCGAAACACCGCCTCCAGCCCGTGCTGGGCGACCACGGCCTGATCGTCCTGGACGACTGCTACAACGCCAACCCGGCCTCTACCAAGGCCGCGCTGCGGGCGCTGGCCGAGGTCGCGAGAGACGCGCCTGCGCGCTGCGCGGTGCTCGGCTCCATGCTGGAGCTCGGCCCCACCGCGCCGCAGCTGCATGCAGAGGTCGGCGCGGCGGCCGTCTCCTGGGCCGGCTGCCTGCACGTGTACGCCACCGGTCCCCACGCCCGCCATGTGGCTCGGGGCGCCCACGAGGCGGGCGCACGAAGGGTGCTGGCGGTGGACGACGCCATGGAGCTGTCGGAGGCCGTGCGAGACTTCGCCGCGCCCCGCCGCTGGATGCTCCTCAAGGGCAGCCGCAGCCAGCGGCTGGAGCGGCTGTTGCCGGTTCTGGGCGCGACGCCGCAGCAGGGAGGCTCGTAGTGTTCTACTGGATATACCAGCTGAACGCCGCCGATCCGGGGATCTTCCGCCTCTTCGGATCACCCGTCTTCCGCGGCATCGCGGCCGGCATGACCGCTCTCATCATCTGCATGGTGCTGTACCCCTGGCTCATCCGCCAGCTCCAGCGAAAGCAAGTCGGCGAGGTCATCCGTCACGATGGTCCGGAGTCGCATCTGGCCAAGCGGGGCACACCCACCATGGGGGGCACCCTGTTGGTGCTCAGCTTCATCGTCACCGCGCTGCTGTGGTGTGACCTCAGCAACGTGTTCGTGCTCATGACCATCGGTATCACGGTGCTGTATGCCATCGTCGGCTTCATCGACGACAGCAAGAAGCTCAAGGGCGACAAGTCCGGCCTCAGCGAGGGCTGGAAGATGATCCTCCAACTCGGCTCTGTCGGCTTGCTGCTCGGGTGGTTCTTTCACGAGAGCGCGGGCTCGGTCGGCTATGACCTGAACGTCTATTTCCCCTTCGTCAAGCCCGAGACGGCGTCGCTGACGCTTCCCTGGTGGGGTTACACGCTGTTCGCCGTGATAGTGGTCTTCGCCACCTCCACCGCCTGCAACCTCACGGACGGTCTGGATGGCCTCGCCATCGGGCCGTCGGTGGTCAGCGGCGTGACCTTCGGCGTGCTCTGCTACCTGGCCGGTGGCTCGCTCATCATCATGGTCAAGGGGGATCCAACCCCTATCAGCGAGTACTTGCTGCTACCTGGCGTGGAGGGCGTCGAGGAGCTGGCGATCTTCTGCGCCGGCATCGTCGGGGCCGGGGTGGGGTTCCTCTGGTACAACACCTTCCCCGCCATGGTCTTCATGGGCGACGTCGGCGCCCTCGCCCTCGGCGGCGCGCTTGGAAGCGTCGCCGTCTTCAGCAAGCACGAGTTTCTGAGCGTCATCATCCACGGCATCTTCGTCGTGGAGTTCGCCAGCGTCATCATCCAGCGCTACAGCTTCAAGCTGACCGGCAAGCGGGTGTTCGCGATGGCTCCCATCCACCACCACTTCGAGAAGAAGGGGTGGCCAGAGAGCCGCATCACGGTCCGTTTCTGGATCATCTCCATCATCCTAGCGCTCGTCGCGCTAGCCAGCATCAAGGTGCGCTAACCGACCCAGCTCATGTCAGCATCCTACGAACAGCACGGTGGTATCGATTACGGCGACAGGTCACTGGCGGCCAGTCGCATCGCTCCGTTCGACTTCCCCCTGCTGGCGTCGGTCATCCTCCTCCTTGGGATGGGCGCGATGATGGTCTACTCGGCCACTATCAACGACCAGACCGTCCTCACCGGAGACGGCGCGGCGAAGCTCAAGGTCCACCTGGTCCACGTCGCCCTCGGCGTCGCCTGCCTGTTGGGGGGCATGTACTACCCCTACCGGCGCTGGCGGAGGCTGACCTATCCTGTGCTCTTCGGCGCTATTCTGCTCCTCGTGGCGGTGATCTTCTTCGGCCACACCGCCGGTAACGCCCGCCGCTGGATCAGGCTCCCGGGCTTCTCGCTTCAGCCCGCCGAGGTCGCCAAGCTCGCGTTCGTCAT
>JAAZYN010000353.1:0-2449 GCA_014239625.1 Myxococcales bacterium
CGGGCCGACGCAGGACTGGCCCAGGACTGGCGCGGCTCAATTCAAGGAGGCCCAACGCAAGAGCTGGGTCGAACAAGCCCCGAAGGATGGTGTCAACCATTTTGACCGGCGGAGTCAGACCTCCAGCGCGCTGATGGTCTCGGTGGCCTGACGGTTGCCCTCCGTGCTGTCCGCCTGGCCCAAGGCCTGGACCTGCACCCCGACCGCCCGGACCGCGGTGAGCAAGACCTCGGGTGCGGCCGAGTTGCCGGCCGGATCAGGGTGGCGCCAGTGCTGCCCAGAGGCGATGGTGCCACCGGCCTTGCCGACCAGCAGAAACGGGTGGTCCCTCCAGTCGTGCTTGTCGGCGTTGGCGTGTTCGGAGGTCGCGAGCATCAACGTGTTGTCGAGGACGTTGCCGTCACCCTCCGGGCTGGCGCGAAGCAGCTCCGCCAGGTGTGCGTATGCCCCCATGATGAGGCGCATGATCTTGCGCTTGTCCTCCTGACGCGCCGGGTTGGTCAGCTCGTGACTGACGTCGTTGTGGTGACCGCCCGAGATACCCAGCTCCGCGTAGACGTACTCGGACTGGTTGGCCGACCACTCGTACGAGAACACCCGAGTGATATCGCAAGTGATTGCGGTCGCCAGCAGCTGGTTCATGAGCTCGCTCTTGGCCTTCATGGTCAGCGCACCGCTCCCCGGCTCGGGCGGCAGCTCGCACTGAATGGGGTCCACCGGCGAGCCGACCTGCTGAATCCTGCTCTCCAGGGCGCGGAGGCCCTGGAGGTGATCGTCGAGCCGAATCCGATCGACGTAGCCAAGCCCGCTCTTCATGGCGGCGATGTCGCCCATGACCGCATCCAACATGCTCTGCTCGAGCTGCGACGTGACGGCCAGCAGGTCGTTGGCTGAGCCACCCGGGTCCGGCGGAGTGACGAACCCCGACGAGAACAGGGCGTTGAAGAGAGCCTGCGGCGTCGCCTCGGGCTGGTTGTAGCTGTAGCCGCCGGGCAGCCACGAGCTGTTGCCGTGATACGGTGACGCTTCGGTGATGGACAGATGGATCGAGTCCCGACCTGAAGGGCCGGTGGCGCCTTGCCACGCCTCCCGGACGATCACGTCCACCGACGGCTCGGGCATCTCTTGCTTGCGGTAGCCCGCCCCCAACTCCGCCTCGACGTAGGTGTTGTTGTGCGACGACGACAGCGCGAGCCCACGGGCCGGGATGTGCCCCGGGTTGGTGGGTTTGTGGTTCGTCCCCGTGACCAGCGTCATGTACTCCTTCAGGGCCGGGTTGAGGGTCTCGAAGGGGGACAGAGAGTCCGACAGCTCCCAGTCGAAGCCCGTCTGAGACGGCACCCAGGCCTCGTGCAAGATGCCGTTGCCCCAGTGGAACGTCCCGAAGCGCCGGGGGAGCGGGGCCTCGGCGGCCAACGCGGTCCCGTTTTCGTTGAGCATGATGTTCAACACCGGCAGCCCGACGGTCACCCCGGCCCCCGTCACCAGGGTGCCTCGCAGGAAGCGTCGACGACCAAGGGTTCTGTTTTTTGAAGACATGGGCTACTCCGCCAGAAAGGTCAGACGGTCGAGGTTCATGCGGCCGTCCTCGAACACGAGCTTCAGCGCGTGGACCCCACCGGGCAGCTCGACGCCGACCGCCGACTGCTCCGTCCACCCTTGCCAATCGCCGCTGCCCGTGAAGGTGATGGCGGCCACCCAGGTGTCGTCGACATGGAGACTGAAGGTGCGTTCTTCGATCGCCTCCGCCGCCACCCGTGCGGTGACCGTAAAGGTCGCGCCCCCCTCCGGCACCGCGATGGCGTAGGCCAGCCACTCGCCACCGTCGATCCAGCCGACGTTGAAGCCCCCCCCCGTCGCCGCCTGAATATCCACGTCCTCGTCGCGATACTCGCCGCCCTCGTTACCCGGCGTCGTGTCGTAGTAGCCGACGCCAGGGCCCCCCTCGAGGTAGTCTTCGGCCTCCAGGGTCCCGGGGAGCGCGACGCCGACCTCCTCGGGCGGAGACGGGTCAGCCGGGGCCTCCGGCGCCTCCACCGCAGCCCCGACGTACCGAAAACCCGAGCTGGTGGCCACGCGCAGCGCCAGCTGCCGTAACGCCAAGGAGTCATCGGCGAACGCGTCGGTCACCGCGGCCAGAACCCCGGCCTCACCCGGGGACGGGACGTGGCCGGTGGAGAACGAATAGAAGCGCCGAACCAAGCAACTGACGGTGCGTGGATCCTCGCGCAGGAACGCGGCGAGCCCGCGCGCGTCGTCGATCTCGACGCCCTCGAAGGTGGCCCTCGAGTCGATCGCGACGCCTTCGTCGTCGCTGCGCCAGCGACCGATGGCGTCGAAGTGCTCCAAGGTCAGCCCCATGGGGTCGAACAGGCCGTGACATCCGGAGCAGGTCGGGTCGGAGCGATGCTGTTCCAGGAGCTCCTTGATGCTCTTCGGCTCCTCCCCC
>JAAZYN010000353.1:2459-5055 GCA_014239625.1 Myxococcales bacterium
TTGGCGCGGACAAAGACGCCGCGCTGGGTCGGCGAGGTCCGATGGGGCTTGGCGTTGGCAGCCATGACGGCGGCGGACGTCAGCAGACCGACCCGCTCATCGCCGAGCGCGACCTTGCGGAACTCGCCCCCTGACACACCCGGCAGACCGTAGAGCCCTGCGAGCTCTCCGTTGACCCACGACTCGCCAGCGTCGAAGACGTCCAAGGCGCCGCGGGCGCGGTCGAACCAGATCGCGCTGATGAAGCGGCGGAACTCTTCCACGGCGGCGTCGGCCAGCGACGGCGTCCACGTCGGAAACACCGCCGTGTCCTTGCCGACCTCGTGGAGCAAGCGGATGTTCCAGGCCTCTTCATAGAAGCGCACCATGAGCTCGTCGGCCCGCGGATCGTCGAGCAACCGAGCGGCGTGGTCGCTCAGCAGCACGGGCTGCGTGAGCTCGCCCGCCTCGGCGGCGGCGATGAGCTCGGAGTCTGGGCCCCTGTTCCAGATCCAGAGCGCCAGACGGGTGGCCATCTCGAGGTCGGTGAAGCGCCGCGCTCCGGTCTCCGGGTCCTCCTCGCCGACATACGCCGCGTAGAGGAACCGTGGGGACTGGAGCAGACCAGCGAGGGCATAGCGCATCCCGAGGGCGATGGCTTCGGGGGTCTCACCTGCGGCCCCGACGATCCCTGCGTAGGTCGCGACCTCTGCGCCGGACAGGGGGCGGCGCCACAGAAGGCGTCCGTAGTGCTGGACGACAGCCACGATGCACGGGTCGGTGCCGGTGGTCGGCGCACAGTCGGCGAGGAGCGGCAGGCCATTGGCCGACGCCAGGACGCGCTCGGCGATGAGGAGCGCAGCATCCCGGTACTGCTCGACGCCACCGCTCGCGGTCCCGACGATGGAGGCGCCGATCGAGAGAAACCCTTCGTCGTCGTTGTCGAGAGGCAGCGTGACGCCGTCGGTGAGCCCTGGCCCGAAGATGTCGGCGATGGTGTGCTCATACTGCGCCGTCGTGAGGCGCTGCATCTCCGGTGGGAACGGGGCGAGAGGCGCGTAGCCCGACTCGGGGTCGGGCACGTCCCCCGGGAGGGGCCCGATCACCTGCGTGACCTGACGGTCCGCGTCGTGAATGTCCGCCGTGCAGGCGCTCGCAGTGGCGAGCGACGTACACATCAAGGCGGCGAGCAGGATCGGATGTCGTCGATTCGCGGACCGTTCGGTGCCCATATCGTCTCTCGCTGAGAATGCTCCCTGGAGTAACACAGAAGGTCGGTAACGCACGACACCGATTTCACCGGCGGCCGCAGGCGAGAACCTCGCGACGCCCTGGTTCACTGGTTCAAATAGATGGGGGCACGTGGCCACGTCAGATCGGTCATGCCCTGGGCCATCGGCGACTCGGGTCGCCCCGTGCAGGGCCAGCTGCCACAGGTCACAGCGAGAGGGCGCGCCCGCGATGATGCCGCGAGCGCGCCCCGTGAAACGCCGATGAGGAACCGTCAGACCCGGAGGCGGGCGACGTCGTACTCGACAACCGTCGCCCTCGCCGCAGTGAGCACGCGCCCGCCGGCGCTGCGGATCCCGCAGCTGCAGCCGGAGAGACGTGAACCATCCGGGCTCGATGCGCAGGCTACTTCTGGGCCACCGTCGTCCCCTGCTGAGCGCCCAGCCAGTCGTACATCGCGCAGCTCATGCTGGCCCGGCCCGCCATGTGCCCGGTAGCGTAGTAGTTCACAGGGCCGGCGAAGTCGGTGCCGTTGTGCTGCTGGCTGAAGAGGTGCACCTGCACGGTGCACTTGTCACCGCCGAAGTCATGACCGATGTAGGCCTGGATAGCTCGATGCGTGATGATGCCGGTGCGCTTGTTGCGGTAGATGAACCAGTCCTTGGAGGCCAGCCGCGCAAACCGCGGGGTGTCCTTCCAGCGAGAGGACACGGCCTTCTCCTTGGCGGCCTGGAGCACTTTCTTGGTGAGCGTGGCGTCACTCTTGGCGTTGGCGAACGATGACTTGTTGTAGCGATCGATGGTCGCCATCGTCTTCGTGAAGGCCGCAGGCTTGGCCACGAGCGTGAGTTGATCGCCCTCACCGGCGGAGGCTTTGTCGTCGACCAGCACGACCTTGGACACCTCGACCGGTTTTCCGTAAGTCGCCAACACGCCACCACAGCTGAACAACATCACGTGATACGTGGGCGCTGCGATCGTAAGCGTCGCGGTGCCCTTCGGCGCGATCTTGTTCTGCAGACGATGGTTGGTTTTCTTGCGGGTCTTTTTGTCCCGCGTGGAAATTTCGACCGAGCAGATCGCGTGGCTCGACTTGTTCTCGATGGTCAGCGGGCCCACGTAGGCCGGGTTGCTCGCTTTCTTCTTGGTCTTGGACTTCTTGCCGCCCCCGAGGGCGTCGAAGATGGCACCGCAGCCCGTGAATAAAAACAAGCTCGTCGTCATTAGAACCAGGGTCCTCATGTCTTCTCTCCCAAACGTACAGAGTTGTGGACAAACGAGTCCCCCGGCGCGTCCGCTACCCTAGCGTCGCCTGTGGAGTCTCCGGGGCTCGCAGAGCTTCATACGGCCACCTCGGATCAATGAGTCCACGATGTCAGAACGGTGA
>JAAZYN010000354.1 GCA_014239625.1 Myxococcales bacterium
ACCTGGCGCTGCTGCGGGCGGTCGACAAGGGGTGGTCGCAGGGGATCGACCTGCTCGTCGAGCTCGGGGCGCGCCGCACCGCCGTCTCTCGACAGGGAGAGCCTGCGGCGGTGCTCGCCGCCCGACGGTTACGGGGGGCGGCGGGTGGGGGCGTCATCGCGCAGCTGGCGCGGCACGGGGTCGACCTGAGCGCGCGTGACGCCCGTGGGTTGACGGCGCTTCACCACGCGGCCGGGCGGCAGCGCGCCCTGGTCGACGCCCTCCTCGACGCTGGCGTCGACCCGAACATCGCCGCCGCCGACGGGGCGCGCCCGTTTTGGTTCGCCGCCCGCAGCGGCCGCCGGCGGATCGCCAAGAGGCTCGTCGACGCAGGCGCGGTTCCGGGGCTTCACGCGGCCGTCTGGTACGGCGACGGGGCGCTGTTGAAGCGCGCGTTGGGCCAGGCGCGAGGTCGGGTCTCGGCCCTCGATCGGAGGGGGTGGAGCCCGCTCCACTGGGCGGTCTCTCGCGACGACCTGGAGAGCGTGAAGTTGCTGCTGCGCCGGGGCGCCGACCCGAACATCGGCAGTCGGGTGCAGGGTAACACCCCGCTTCATTACGCCGCCGCGGAGCACGCGCGCAGCGCGCTGTACGCGCTGTTGAAGAGGGCCGGCGGCGACGGCGCCGTGAAGAACCGCCATGGGATCACCCCCGACCAGCTTCGGCGCTCCGTCACCAAGGGCCGACGGGCGCGGGCGAAGCGCGCACGAGCGAGGAAGGCCGCCGCGGCTCGTTCGAAGATGAGCGCTGGCGAGGCGCGCGCGCGTCGGCGCGCGGAAGAGGAGCGGCAGGCGGACGCGAAGGCCCCCGCCGCGCCCCCGGCAGGGCGCGTCGGCGCCTCCACATCGGGCTCGGCCTTTCGGCGCCGCAGCGCGGACTTTGATCTCATCGCCTTGGAGCAAGCGCGCGCGCCCCTCGACGACGTCGGGTACATCGACCCCGAGTCGTCCGCCGCCCGGGCGCTGCTCTCCCGCGGGCATTACCGGGCAGCCGAGCGGATCTACAGAGACCTCTTGGCGAGGCTGGCCCGAGCGGGTGAGCTGGACGACCTGCGTCGCCACGCGGCGCTCAACAATCTGGGCCGCGTCTTGACCCATCGGGGCGCCCTGTCGGAGGCGACCGAGGTGTTGACCCGGGCTCTGGCCGGCTTTGAGCGCGCGCTGTCGCCGGGGCGTGCTGCGCCGAGGAGGTGGCACCTCCCCGGGTCGCGCGACCGGCGGTCCATGCGTCGGTGGGCGGCCACGCGTCGCCAGCGCCGGCGCCGCCAGCGACGGCGCCGCCCGAGGCTGCAGGCCACCGTAGCCATCGCCAACCTCGCCCACGTCAAGGCCATCGAGGGGAAGACGGGCCCGGCCATCGAGGGGTTTCAACAGGCGCTCACCCGCAGGCTCGCCTTGAGGCGGTCGGCCTGGGCGGCTGCGGCGCGAGAGGCTCTGGCCCTGGCGCTCATGGAGGCGGGGCGCTATCGGGACGCCGAGAAGCACCTGACCAAGGCGTTGAAGGTCTTCGTCAAGAGGTCGCCAGAGCATGCCGTCGCGACGCGGCTCAACCTGGGCGTCCTCCGCCGCTTCGTCGGAGACACCTCGGGGGCCATGCGGGCCTTCGATCTCTCGGTGAGACAGGCGAGCACGAGCGCGCGCCGTAGGACCCAGCCGGGGCTGCTCCCGGCGGCCCTGCTCAATCGGGCCGAGCTGCACCTCAGCAACGGTGAGCGCGAGCGCGCGTCGCGTGGCTATGGACGCGCTCTCGGGGCGCTGGCGGAGGGCTTCGGCTCGGAGCACGACCTGGTCCCGGCCGCGCTGCTCGGCTTGGCCGAAGCTGCCGATAGCCCGGCCGACAAGCGGCGGGCTCTGGCCCGGGCGCGGGCCGCCGTGGTCCGCCTCGTGGGCGCGGACCACCCGCTGATGGCCAGCGTCATGGTGGGCGAGGCGGGGCTGGAGGCGGACGACGAGGACGCCATCGGGCTCCTCGGTGACGCCGTTGTTCACGCGGAGGCCGGCGGGTGGATCGGTCTCAAGTGGTCGACCCGAGTAGCTCTCGCTGAGCGCTTGGCCAAGGTGGGGCGTCGGCGCTCGGCCATCTTCATGCTCAAGCAGGCCGTCGGTGTGCTCGAAGCCCTGCGGGGATCCACGGCGGTCCGTTGGAGGGAGCGCTTCGTCGAGGACAAGTCGCCGGTCTACCGTCAGCTGGCCAGCCTGCTGGTGGACGACGGCCGGCTCGCGGAGGCCCAGCAGACCTTGCGGCTGCTCAAGCGCGAGGAGCAGGCTCGGTTCACGCTGCGCGCCGGAGCCTCCGCGGATCGGGCGCCGCCCCTTCGTTCGGCGGAGCGACAGGCCGAAGCGGTGTTCGGCGACCTGCGGGGCAAGATCGCGGCATACGCGAGTGAGCGCGCGAGGCTTCGGCGAGCGCGCAGCCAAGGTGGGCTGAGCGACGCGCAGCGCGACCGCGTCAAGGAGCTGCGCGACTCTCTGCGGGTGGCCCGCAGGGCGTTCGCGCGCCGGCTCGACGGGCTCGAGGGCGAGCTCAAGGCGCAAGGCCGCGAGAACCGGTCCCTCCGCAGCCTCCGCTCACTGCAGGGGACCCTGGCGAAGCTCGACAAGGAGGCGGTCGCGATCCACTACCTGGTGACCGACGAGCGGGTCCACATCCTGCTCACCAGCAGCGAGGTTCAGCTCGCGGTGGCGTCGGCAACGACGCGGCTCGAGCTCCGCAGGAAGGTCCACGCGCTACGCGGGGCCATCTCCGATCCCGATTCAGAGCCGAAGCGCGCAGCCAAGGCCCTCTACGATGTACTGATCAAGCCGATCGAGGGGGATCTGAAGAAGCTCGGCGCGAAGACCCTGTTGATCGCAGCCGACGACGTCCTCCGCTACGTCTCCTTCGCTGCGCTCCACGACGGTCGGCGCTACCTGGTCGAGGGTTTTCGTCCCGTCCTCTTCAGCGAGGCCGCCCGCGACAAGCTGTCTCCCGCCAATCAGGGCTCGCCCACGAAGGTCGCAGGCCTGGGCGTGTCGGCCAAGCTGGGGAACTTCAGCGCCCTGCCATCGGTGCCCAAGGAGCTGCACGGGATCGTCCTCAGCGGCGACCAGGATCCGGACGGGGTGTTGCCCGGGGTCGTCAAGCTCGACAAGGCCTTCCATGTGGAGGCGCTTCGTGAGGCCCTGGACAAGGAGTTCGGGGTGATCCACCTGGCGACCCACTTCGAGCTCCGCCCGGGCACCGTGAAGAACTCGTTTCTGCTGCTGGGCGATGGCTCGCATCTGACGCTGGAGACCATCAAGTACGATGACTTCGACTTCCGCGACGTGGATCTGTTGACCCTGTCCGCCTGCAACACCGGCGCGGGCCTGTCGGCCAAGGGCAACGACGGCAGAGAGGTCGAAGGGTTCGCGGCGCTGGCTCAGAACCTCGGGGCCCGCAGCGTGCTCGCGACGCTGTGGCCGGTAGCCGATGAGAGCACCGGCTTGTTCATGCAGAACTTCTACAGGATACGCGCGGCGTCGCCCGAGATCGGTAAGGCGGAGGCCATGCGTCGCGTGCAGGTCCGGTTGCTGCGCGGGGCGTTGAAGAGCGTCGAGCAGCCGGACCTCGACAAGCCCTTCGCGCACCCCTTCTTCTGGGCGCCCTTTGTGCTCCTGGGCAACTGGCTGTGACCCGGCGCGCTTCCTTGGCCCCGTACACTCTGTCGGGGCTCCGCGCGGGCGATCGATCCGTCGTCGCGGGTCTGCTCAACGCCCTGGAGGGGGGGGCGGTGGTCGTCGACCAAGAGCTGGCAGAGGTCGTGGATGCGGCGGCTCTGGGGGCGCGCTCCGAGGGGGTTGTGGTCGGGCTCACCGGCCCTCCTGGCGTCGGGAAGAGCACCCTGGCGGGGCAGCTGGTGGAGGGGTGGCGCCGCCAGCGCCGGAGCGTCGGCGTGATCGCCGTCGACCCGAGCTCACGCGCTAGTGGCGGCGCCTTACTCGGCGACCGCGGTCGGATGGGGCTGGACGGCAGAGATGGGAAGGTCTTTGTTCGATCGATGGCCGCCCGAGACCGCCTCGGAGGGTTGGCGCCTGCCACGGAGCTCGCCGTGTACGTCATGCGGGCGGCCTGGGAGCGGGTCTTGGTGGAGACCGTCGGGGTAGGCCAGAGCGAGACCGACGTGGCGGCCGTGGCCGACGTGACGGTGGTCGTCGTTCAGCCGGGCAGCGGGGACACGCTGCAGTTCATAAAGAGCGGGCTCATGGACGTCCCCGACGTGCTGGTGGTCAACAAGTCCGACATGGGCCCAACAGCCCGGCGCGCCGCCAGCGACCTGAAGTCCGCCCTGGCGGCGTTGGGACGCGCCGCGATCCCGGTGGTCCAGGTGTGTGCCCTCGATGGCTCCGGCGTATCCGCGCTGTTGGCGGCGGTCGAAGAGCTCGGGCCAGGCGTGGCCGAGGCGCGCGTGGAGAAGATGCGAGCGCACGCGGCGCGCATGTTCTCCGACGAGTATGGGCGCGCCGGTGTGCGACAGCTCGGTGGTCGGGTCGGCGTCGAGCGCGCGCTCCTGACCTTGGGAGGGGGCCCGCTGGCTATGCTTCGGGGGCTCGAGCGCGTCGCCCCCAGTCGATGAGCAACAGGCCGACCGTGGGGAAGATGGTCCACGTGAAGATCGAGGTGCCCGGGGCTGGCCACATCGTGCTCGCGACGGCGCCAGCGAGCGCGATGGCGACGTTGAGGCGGGCGAGTCGCAAAAATGGCATCAGCAGCGCGTAGCTGCTCGCCAGCCCGAGCAAATCGACGGTGAAGATCCAGCTGGTGTCCACGCCCGTCTGCCATGCCAAGAGTCGGTGACTCATAAAGAAGGTCACCCACACGAGGCCTACGAGCATCATCTGCCGGTCCACTCGGGTGCGCATGAAGCGATCGCGCCCGACGATCAGGACGCCACCGAGGACGCCCCCCGCGATCACCGACAGGTAAAACAGCGTCTCGGCGCTCATCTGGACGTGTTCGCCGCTGACCGAGCGAAACACCTCGATGCCGACGCCCA
>JAAZYN010000355.1 GCA_014239625.1 Myxococcales bacterium
GACGGGCGAGGCACCTCTTCCCCTTGCTCGCCGCGGCGGCCACCACCGGCGCCATGCTCGGCGGTGCGGTAGCCGCGCTGGCGCCGCCCCACGTGCTGCTGTACATCGCAGGCAGCTTCTTGGCGCTGGCGCTGGGCCTCATGGGCTGGTCGTCGCGACGCCTCGCAGAGGCGACCCTCGGCCCCTCCACCGACGACGCGGCCAGGCCGCTCTTCAGTCAGGGCTCGCGCGGTGGCCTCCCCGGCGCCATCGGCGCCCTGCGTCGGACCCCTCTGTTACGACAACTTGCCTGGCTGGCGGTCACCCTCCAAGTAGCCTCGCTGCTGCTGGATGTGCAGATGTCGGCGGCGGCCAAGTCGTCCTTTGACGGCGCTGAGCTAGCCGCCTTCTTCGGGCTTTACTACGCGGTCGCCAATGGTCTGACGCTGGGGCTCTCGCTGCTCGGCGCCGAGCGCCTCGCCCAACGGATCGGGCTCGGCTCCGTGGCCGCCCTCCCGGCGTGGCCATTGATCAGCGGCATGGCCGCGGTCTTCATCCTGGACCTTTTCGGTGCCCAACAGGAGACGATGCTGTGGTTGGTCGTGGCGACCTCATTGACCGAGCGCGTCGTCACCTTCGGCGCCGCTCGGCAAGCGTTTGGTGCCGCGATGACGCCGGTAGACGCGCGGGAGGCTGAGCGCGCGCGCTTCCTCATCGATGGCGTCTTGGTGCGGGTCGCGACGGTGCTCGCCGCGCTGGCGCTGCTGGTCATGGACCTGGATCTGACCCATTGGGCGATCCTCGCGCCCGCCATCACGCTGGCCGGAGTCGCCACGCTGCTGCTCGTTCGGAACGTGGGCAAGGCGTATCGCCAGGCGCTCGTGGCCGGCCTCGATCGAGGGCAGCTGGGCGCCATCGACGCTGTCGCGGTGAACCGTTGGGCGAAACGGGAGGCTGAGCAGAGCTTGCGCGAACTGCTCACCAGCGCGTCCGGCGCTGAGCTCGTCGAGGGGCTCCGCCGCTGCCGCGCGCTGAGCATCGAGCCGCCCGCGGATCTGCTGCCGGAGCTGCTGACGCCGGAGCGCCCCGAGATCGCGACCATGACGCTGCGCACCTTCGCCCAGCTGGGTCGCCCCATCGACCCGGCGTTGCTGCTGGCCAACATGGGCGCCAAGGCCTCTAACGGGCGACTCAGGGCCGCCCTGCTGGTCGCCAGCCACGCCGACGCGGGACGCTCCCAAGCCCTCGACGACCGCATCGAGGCGCTGCGTGCCCACCGCGACGCGTTGGTGCGCTCCCTCGCCTGCGCCCTCCACGGTGACTCTCCGGAGAGCTACGCAGACTCCTTTCAGGACGTCCTGCGTAACGTCCTGAGCAGCCAAACCCAGCGCACCCGGAGGACCCTCATCGATGCGGCGCTCACCGTCGCCGCGCTGCAGTCCGACGCGCTCATCGCCCCCTTGTGTGACGCGCTCCACTCGGCGGCGCTGACGCCCGCAGCGTTCACGGCCCTTCGGCGGCTCTCACCGACCGCCGTCGCGCTGGAGATCGAGAACCGGTTGGCCCACGAGAGCCGGCCCTTGGCGGAGCGCACGCGGCTGCTCCATCTGGCCGAGCAGATTCGACGCCCGGACGCGATCGTCCCGGCCCTGAGTCAAAGCGACACGGCGTTGCGCGACCGCGCAGTAGAGACCCTGTGGCGGCTGGACCGACGCGGGGTGAAGACGACGATGCCCCGGGAGCTGGTCGCCGACTTGGCGCGGCGCGAGGTCGAGCGACTGATTCACGCGGCGCGGCTCGACATCGCGCTCGCCCCAGAAGCGGAAGGTCATCGCCGCATGCGCCTGGTGAGAGACGAGGTGGCGCTGCGGCGCACCTCCAATGAACAGCGCGTGTTTCGCCTACTGGGGCTGATTTATGGACACGGTGCGATGGAGCGGGCGTTCACCCACTACCGGAGTCCCTTTCGCCGCAGCCGCTCCAACGCGATTGAGCTGCTCGACGCCACCCTCGAACAGTCGTCCCTGCGCACGCTCATCATGTATCTCGAGTCCACCGATCACGACGGCGGCCATGCGTTCACCGCCGCCGAGACCAGCTTGAAGCCGCCCGCTTCGATGAGCCACGCCCTCACGGCGGTCGACCCCCTCATAGGGAAGATGTATCAATGGGCGCTCTCGCCAGCGATGGAGCCGGGAGCTTTCGCAGGAGAGCCCCATGACGACGACGACGATGTAAGGTTCAATCGCCACATGGACCGAGTCTTGCTGCTCAGCCGCATCTCGCTTTTCGCCAACACCCCCGCCGAGGAGTTGATGGTGGTCGCAGAGGTGTGCAAACCGACCGCGTACGCGGCTGGCGACGTCATCTTCCGGCCAGGGGACCCGGCCGCGAACCTCTACCTGCTCGAGCGAGGCCAGGTCGAAATCCTCAGGGACAAACGTCGCGTAGCCCTCTTCGAGGATCGCCAGGCTTTCGGCGAGCTGGCCATCGTCGGTGACTCGCTGCGCAACACCACCGCTCGTGCGATCACCGACGTGGACTGCTTGATCCTGGCGCGCGAGGACTTCAGCGCGCTCCTCGATGTCTCGCCCAGCCTCGCCAAGGGAGCTATCACCGTGCTCGCCGAACGTCTGCGCCAGACCCTTGAGCGCCTCGGCTAGCCGATGACGACCTCCCGTCAGACGAAGGTCTACGATCCCGACGCAGAGGCGGTGCCGCCCGGCCCGAACGAGAGTCATGATGAGCTGACGCTGCGCAAGCGGGCCCCGCGAGAGCTCGACGGGGAGACCCTCTCGGACCAATCGGGAGTCGCGTGCCGCGACTGTCTGTGTATCTTCGACGAGCCGCCCGGGGATCATTGCCCGTCGTGCGGTGGCGACTATCGCGACGGTGACTGGCAGCAGATGCCTTTCACCGTGGCGGGGCGTTATGAATGCTTCCGGTTGTTGGGCAGAGGCGGGATGGGCGCGGTCTTTTTGGCCCGCGACAACAAGAGACGGTCGACCCGAAGCAAAGCCCCGCCCCTCGCCGTCAAGTTGGTCCAGAGAGTCGGCGGCTCGAGAGCCCGCGAGAAGCTACGCGACATGTTCGCCCACGAGTCGGGCGTCGCCACGCTGCTCGGTCGAACCGAGCTGTTCGTCAAGGTGCTGGCGCACGAGTCCTCCGGCGACCCCTACCTGGTGATGGAGTACGTGTCGTGGCCAACCCTCGACGCTCTCTTTGACAGGGAGCCTCCGCCGCTGCCCGTGGAGACGGTGGTGCGGCTCGGCATTGCCATCCTCGAGGCGGTGGAGGTGATGCACTTTTATCGAATCGTCCACCGCGACCTGAAACCCCCAAACCTCTTCGCAAAGCGGCGTGAGGGGGAGCAACGTTTCAAGATCAAGGTCGCGGATCTCGGGGTGTGGAGTGAGGATCACGACGCCCACGTCGAGCAAAAGACGGGCGACGGCTTGTTCGTAGGGTCCTTGAACTACTCGAGCCCGGAGCAGATGGCCTGCGACTCGGCGGGCGCGCGCTCCGATCTGTTCGCCGTGGGGTGTATCCTTTGGGAGGCGGCCACCGGGGCGGTGCCGTTCGTCGGTCACGGGCCCGATTTTCCGACCCAGCTCGCGGACCGCAGGCGCGCCGTCCGAACAGGCGTAACGCAGCCCAGGTCCATGCCGGAGGCGCTGTTCTCGGTGCTGCACAAGGCCTTGCAGTGGGATCCAGCGGGCCGCTTCGTCAACGCCCGCGCCATGGCTGACGCGCTGCGGGTAGCCGCGGGCCTTGCGGATCGCAGCCCGTCGGAGCACTGGCACGCCGACACCGGCGAGACGGCCCGACGCGAAGGGGCTCGTGCGGGTGCCCGCGGCGCCGCGGGCGCCGCCGGCACCACCCTGCGAGGGCGGCTCGAGTCCGGCTACGATGTGCACCGGATGCTCGGCGCCGGCGGCACGTCGCGAGTCTACGAAGCCTATCAACATGCGCTCGATCGCCGGGTCGCCCTGAAGATGCTCAACCACAACCCGCCCAAAGGGTTCACGGAGCAGCAGTGGTTCGCCCTGTTCCGGGTGGAGTCGCAGGCAGCGAGTCGCCTCAACCACCCCAACCACGTCCACATCATCGACTTCGGGTACGACGCCGAAGACCTCCCCTACGTGGCCCGGGAGATCGTCGACGGCGAGTCGCTCGACACGCGGCTGGAGCGGGAGGGCTCACTGAGCGAGGTGGAAGCGCTGAGTATCCTGACCCGGGTGGCCGGGACCCTGGTCGAAGCGCACGCCAAAAACATCGTACACCGCAACCTGAAACCCGCCGTCATCTGGTTGGAGCGGGTTGAGGGCGCAGGCGAGGTCGTCAAGGTCGCCAATTATGGCATGGACCTCAACGATCTCGAACTGTTGCCTTCCGACTACATCTTCGGAACGCCACGTTACATGGCGCCCGAGCAGATTCGTGGCGCTCCCCCGAGCAAGGCAGCCGATCTCTATGCCCTGGGCATCGTCATCTACCTGGCGGTGGCCGACTCGGCGCCATACCGCTACCGCACCACGCGTGAGCTCCTGCGCGCCAAGCTCACGGGCGAGCCCATCCCGCTCCCATCGGCCTCCACCAAAGGCCCCATCTCCAGGGCGCTCAGAGCGGTGACCAACGCGCTGCTGCTGAGCGACTTGCAGGCCCGCCCGGCGGATGCCGAGGTGGTCTATCAGTGGCTCGATGCGCTCTTGGCCGGATGCCCCGAAGAGGTACCTGTGGCGCGACTGGAGGCGCTGGTCGCCTCGACCCGAGCCGAGCCCGCCGAGGGCCGATGATTGGACTCGCCGCCGGTGCTCCTCCCCCCGTTCGCCAGCCCGAGTGCCTCGTGGGAAGTCGAGGGAGACCGAGGCGGCGTGTGCCGACACGGGGGATCACGGACTGGGAGACCGCTGACATCGATGTCGACATCCGTCGAGCCGGGCTGGAGGCCGCGGTCGCGAGCGCGGCGGATCTACCGGCGGCGGCCGAAGGGCGGTGACGCAGCCGGTCAGAATGGTTGACGCCAGGATTCGCCAGGCGTTTCGGCCCAG
>JAAZYN010000356.1 GCA_014239625.1 Myxococcales bacterium
GGTTCTGGCACCCCCCGGACCCGGCGTTGTAAAAAACGAAGTATAAGCTGACACTTAGGGTGGGCCGAGCGTGGCGATTCAGCCGCTCGCCCCGGTTGGTAGAGGCCGACGGCCCCCATACGTTGTGTTGCCACCTTGCAAAGCCCCAACCGGCCTTGTACGTTTCCGAAATCAACGCTCTCTGACGGCCGTGATGACCGACTCCTCCTCCAGACCGCCGCGGCGAGAGACGGTCCTCTGGACTACAGTCCTGGTCCTGGGCTGTGCTCTACTGGCCGCCGGGGACCCGCCGATCTGGTGGGTCGGTGCCGCCTTGGTCGCCATGGCCGGCACGGTGTGGTGGCCGCATATCCCGGGTCTACTCGAGCGTTGTTGGGCTGTCCCCCTCATGGTGGGCCTGAGAGCGCACACGGCGTGGGCGTGGGGCGGGCCGCGAAGACGTGCGGTGTGGCGCGAACTGATGGTGCTGAGCCTCTTCGTGGTCGCTGCAGCCTGGATCTTGGGCGAATCCGACGTGCTCTCTCGGATTCACCAAAACGACCACCCCGCTCAGTTTGCGCGCAGCTGGTACACGACCGACGCGTTGTTGTCCGAGGGCCGCCTCTGTGGCTGGAACAACGAGTGGTTCGCGGGGACGCCCCACAATCTGTACCCGGCCGGCGGCGGTTTGTGGGTAACGTTGTGGCACTGCCTGACGTTGGGCGCCTTGGACTACTCGGACACGTACGGACTGGCGATCTTCGCGTTCTTCGCGTTCCAGGCGTACGCCGTCTACCGCCTCGGCCGTAGCTGCGGGTCACCTCTGGCCGGGATCATCGCCGGCCTACTGGTCATGGCGGATCCCGGCGCTGGACGCTCCGGGGGCTTTGTGTGGGCCATGCAGGTCGGCGTTTGGCCAAACTCCTTGGCGATCGCGTTCCTCGTCCTCGCTTTGAGCCATGCCCGGAGTGTCATCGACACCCGAAGTCGCAGCGCCGTCGCTTGGTTCGCGCTGTGGGCAGCTCTGAGCCTGATCACCCACCCGCTGGCCCTGTTGTTCTTGGGTCTCACGGGCGTGACCGCCGCTATCTTCATCCTCGTCCGTCCCATGCTACCGACCCGAGAGGCGCTCAAACGCCTCGCGCTCTCGCTGGGGCTGCCGCTGCTCCTCGCTGGGTTCTGGTGGGTTCGCTTCCTGGGCTCAAAGGAGATGATGTCGACCGCCACCAACGGCATCTGGTGGGACACCGCCCAGGAGCTCGGCAACGAGCTGTGGTCCCAGCGATTTGTTGACGGAGTCCCTGAACCGATTCTCCTCGCGAGCCTGATCGGCTCGGTGATGTGCATCATCGGCCCCCACCGCCTCACAAAAATCGTGGTCGTCCTGGGGGCCTTGACCTTGCTGACCTTCAACGCGTCGGTCGTAGACGAGCTACACCTCGCGCTGGTCGCCGACGCCTTCGGCAAAGTGCAGTGGCTCAGAGCCTCGGTGCTGCTACGTGCCATCGTCTACTTTGCCGCAGCATATGCAGCAGCCCGTGCCGTCGTGTGGGGCTATCGCGCGCTCGCGCCGCGACGGCTGGACACCACAGCGCCATTCCTGCCGTTGGCCCGCCGGCGCGCGCTCCCCTGGGTGCTGGCCGCGACCACCTTGGCCAGCCCGGTCGCCGCTGGTTTCGTCGGCGGCGCGCTGAGTGACGTGAGACAACGCCGACTGAAGTCGGCCGATGACATCGCCAACAAAGCAGACCGTGCTGCTCTCGTGGAATATTTGGCCACCCTGCCAGCCGAGCCTGTGGGTGGATTTTCGCGTATCGGCTACGACGCGGGCGGCCGCACCCTGGGATATTTCGCGCTCGCGTCCCAGTTCGACCGTCCGACCTTCAAGATGGAAGGAAACGCCCCGACGGTGCTGTTCAAACATGCCTTCAGCGCCCGTGACGTGCGGACGCTGATGCTTCTCCGTGTGCGCTACGTCGTCACCGACAAGCCGGCGAAGCGCGACCCCGAGGGCTATCGCCAGATCGCTCGATTCGGCGCTTTGCGCGTGTTGGTCGCGACGTCCTTTCCCGAACAGCCCGTGGATGTGCTGGACGCTGCGGCCACGGTCAACGTCACCGAGTTCGGGAGCCAAAGGATCGCGTTGTCACTGTCTGGGGTATCTCCGAACGGACCTCATCCACGGGTACGGTTGCCCATCGCATTCGACGACCACTGGCGGGTCACAGCAGGCGGCCGCGACATCACGACACAGGTCCAAGTGCTGCGCAGGCGCAAAGGCAGCGGCGTGCTGACCTTCCCCGCTGAAGACGGCGACTACGTCGTCGAGTACCGCTCGAGTACCGCCGAAGATGTCGCGGACACGGTGAGTCTCTTCGCCTGGCTGGCGTTGCTTGGCTCCTTTGTCTTCTTCAAGGGGCAAAACGCCCCACGACCAGAGCCCACGGGTCCCCGCCCTCGTCCGGCCTCCGACGAGAGCGCCGAGGGCGAGCCTGCGGAAGCCGTAGCGTGGCTGGTTGGGGCGGGCGTAGCCCTCGCTGTCCTGGTCCTGGGTCTGAGCACGTTTGTGTGGAGTGTCCCCAAAGAAGAACGTGGGGGCTGGCGCGTCGCCTACGACTTTGTGGAAGCTCTGCCCAGCGCGACCGTGTCCTCGGCCGGCGAACCGTGCGCCTTCTATCTCGGTCGCCATCGCTGTGGCCCGCAGCCCATGAACCATGTGGCATCCACCCCCTCACGTCTCATCGACCGAGCGATGCACCGCTGCGTGTCGACCCGACCCAATGGAAAGGGCCCCGTTGTCATCACCTACGAAGACGTCCCCCTCGGCGGTCGTCTACGCGGATACTTCGGCGTCCCGGCGCGGGGCAAGAAGTCGGCCCGCAAGGTGACTCCCGTCACGCTGGATATCTACGTTGGCTCGACGCGCGCGTTCAGCCGAACCGTGAAGCGGGGACCACGAATCCACAATCTGGACCTGGACCTGACGAAGTACCCACACACACAAACCGTTCGGTTCGAGATCACCGCTCCCCGCCGGGCCAAGCGGAGCTTCTGCGTTGCTCTTCAGAGCCTCAGAGCGGCGCCGTAGTAGCCAGTGGCGCGGTTTCTGGCAACATTGCGCGCGGCGCCGCTCGCGCCGGGTTGTCGGGGGCGAGTTCAGGACACATCCCCCCCAATATGGGGACCAGGCCCGGGCTGAGCGCGCCTCCGCCAGACTTTCTTGCGACACTTCTCGGCGTCGGCGCCGTTACGTCTCTACACGGGGCAGTTCGTTTTCGCCCCGATCAAGGGCGTCAACGTGAGAAACCCTCCTGACTGGCATCCCTGAAGGTGCACGCGACGACGTCCGCCAATCGCAGGAAGTGGTCGATGCTTCCTATACTCCTCGGCTGGAGGCGCCGGTTGTGGGGTCGAGTCACCGCCTCGCCCCAAGCATATCACGCCGTGATGCGGGCGCTCAGTGGAGCGTAGACGAGAAGTGCCATCATCGAAGGAAAGAGCCAGACCAGGCCTCCGACCAAGACGGAGGGGGACGCTCCTACAGCGGACGCTTCAAGCTGGTGGGAACCACGGCGAAGAAGGATTGGTAGGGAGCCAGACGTGTCACGGGGCACGTCGCCCCTGCCCTCTTGAGCAGCCCGCCCAAGCGTTTCGTCGAGCGATTGGGACGCAGAAGACTCACCACCGGGGCCCGCCAGACACGGTGGACGACGTCCGAAGCGACGCGATTCATCCGAGCTTTGCGATCCGCTCACCAAACGCTGCGACCGCGTCCAACTTGGCTTCGAGCGGCACCGGTGATGCCTCCAGCTCAGGCGTAGGGGGTCCTGGCTGGACCGCGCCGTTGCTGCCGAGCCGGTGCTTCGAGTGGTCACGCGAGGGGGGCCGAGGCTGATTGGAGTTGTTTCCGCCTCGTATCAGCCTGGAAACGCAAAAACGCGGATCCCGATCCCGGAAACCCGCGTCTATGGTGGAGCCAGACGGGATCGAACCGACGACCTCTTGAATGCCATTCAAGCGCTCTACCAACTGAGCTATGGCCCCACACTGTCGCAAACGCGTCTGTCTCGCCGGCACGGCGCCCCGTCTCGGCGGCGAGAACTGGTAGCATCGATCCCGGGTCTCGACAACAGCTTTCTCGAAGTCTTCACTGTCCCCCACCGATGCCCATAGATAGCGCTGGACGACCCATCGCGCGCGGAGAACCGATGTGCTCGAACCGATCATAGCCAAAGCCCGCCAGCTGGGGGGCAGCGACATCCACCTGGAGCCAGGGCTGCCCGTCGCTGTTCGGATCCGCGGACGGCGCAACGCGGTGGGCGATCCCGTCGGCGGGGCGCGGCTCCTCGCCGCCGCTAAAAAGCTGATGGGCCGCGACGGATGGGCCGGGTTCCTGGGACGCCGCAGCGCCGATCTGTCCACCACGATCGCCGGGGTCCCCTGCCGCATCAACATCTTCCAGACCTCCCGCGGGGTGGGTCTGGCCGTGCGCCTGCTGGCCGCAGCGGTCCCCACGATCCGTGGCCTGAACCTCCACCCGGACGTGGCGCGACTGGTGGAACGCGACCACGGGCTGGTGCTCATCACCGGCGCCACCGGGAGCGGTAAGTCGTCGACCCTCGCGGCCCTGATTCAGCACATCAACACCCGCGAGCCGCGCCACATACTGACGGTAGAGGCGCCCATCGAGTACCACTTCACACCCGACAAGGCCTTCGTCAGGCAGCGCGAGGTCGGACGCGACACCCCCAGCTTCGAGCAGGCTCTGATCGACGCGCTGCGAGAAGACCCGGACGTCATCATGGTCGGTGAGATGCGCCATCGACAGACGATGCAGCTCACTTTGGACGCGGCCGAGACGGGTCATCTGGTGCTTGCGACGATGCACGCCTCGAGCGTGGCCGAGGCGCTGCAACGCATCGTGGCGGCGTTTCCATCGGAGAGCCAAGCGGGCGTGCGGGCCCAGCTCGCAGACTGCTTCGTCGCCGGGCTCAGCCAGACGCTCGGCTACCATCCGCTGCACAAGCTGCGGATCCCCGAA
>JAAZYN010000357.1 GCA_014239625.1 Myxococcales bacterium
GCTCACTGCGCGTCAGTTCGGCGTTCTGCTTCTCGATCCAGAGCCGGTCTTCCCGACGAATCGCTCCCGCCACCATGACCAGCGCGCTGACCGCGATCACGAAGCCCAGCGGCTCGGCGACGTCGCCGATGGTCAGCGCCGCGCTGACCACCGGCAGCAGAAGGATGGACCCGGACACCAGCAGCACGAAGACGAGGGTGCTGCGGATGGGCATCAGGATGTTGGAGAGCAACACCGGGAGCAGCGTCCACGCCAGGGCGTTGGTGAGGATGGCCAGATCAGCGCCGGGCGCCATGGTCATCGACCGCAGCGCCACGTTGCCCACGGGGACCGTGGTGATCGACAGCAAGGCGAGCCACGCCGCGAACGCGATGTGCTTGGTCCGGCACAGGCGCAACGACACGAACAGAGCTGTGACGACGACCAGCCCTCCAGCGGAGAACAGGGTCTGCTCCGTCTCCCCGTCGAGCACCGTCCGGCCCAGGGCGATAGCCGCGATGGCGGCCGGGAGTAAGACCAACAGTACGGACGCCAGCAGGCGCGCTCGCCGCCGATTTTCGGGCTCGGTTTCTCCCCGGGAAGGTTCCGTGAGCCTCCAGCGCAGCGAGTGCGTCGGGGCTTTCTGAGGCCCAGCCGGGCGGTCTGACATCGGGCGTTCCTCGGGCGGTTGACATTACATTAACAGGCGACGCCAGAGCCGTCACAAAGGGAACAAAACTCCGGTTGCGACCACTGCCTCAACGTGCTTTATCCACCCCATGTCTTTTCCGATCAGAGATGCTCTGCAGTCCGCCGGACGCTATGCGTTCCGGAACCCCACCACGATGGCGCGCGTCGTTGGCTACCTCGCCGGCATGCGGATAGCGGTGCCCCTGGATGCCCTGCGATGGCTCGCTAGCACGCTGCTGACCAGCGACAAGGCGCCCACCGACGTGATCATTACCGCCCGCCCGCCGGCGCTCGCGCTCGGCGCGACGGTCGAGGCGATGAAGCAGAAGCTGCGGGTGTCGACGGCGATCAAGGTGGAAGGGATCGACGCTGGCGAGGAGCATCTGCACACGACGATTCGGCTGCAGGACCTCGACCTGAAGACCTTTGATCCGAAGAGCCCTCTCAATCAGCTGCTCAAGTCGGGCGCCCTGGACCTGAGCAAGCCCGCCGCGTTGCTGAACTTCCTCGGTAACAAGAAGCCAAAGACCATCGTCTCGGCGGACGGGGACCGGTTCGAGCTGGACCTGTTTCAGATCCCGGCCTTGGCCAACAACCCGACGGTCCGCACGGTGCTGCGCGTGCTCACCCCGGTCGTGACGGTGGGTTACATCCGCACCGAAGGCGACATGTTGATCATCGGGCTGAAGGCGTCGCCAGGCGGGGTGCCGCGTGCCTTCAGCAACCTCCGCGGATAGTCATGAGCGACCGGCCTGACACGCTCGCAGCGGACGCTCGTACAGAGGTGGAGGCGGCTGCCTTCAGAGCCTTGGTGGAGCATCTGCAGCAACGCACCGATGTTCAGAACATCGACCTGATGAACCTCGCCGGCTTTTGCCGCAACTGTCTCAGCAAGTGGTTCGCTCGAGCAGCGGCTGACAGGGGCGTGAGCTACACCAAGGCAGAGGCCCGTGAGGTCGTCTACGGCATGCCGTACGACGACTGGAAGGCGCGCTATCAGACCGGAGACAGGCGGTGAGCGTCGCGCCGACCCTGATCCGAAACCTCGACGAGTGCCTTGGTGAGGTCCAACCGGCTGCCATCGCGGTGCGGCGGCACCTTCATCTGCACCCTGAGGTCAGCTGGCAAGAGGCGGAGACCCGAGACTACCTCGAGGGCGTCCTCGCCGAGGCGGGGCTCAAAACGCAGACCGTCGCGGGTACCGGGCTGGTCGTCGATCTGGGGACGGGGACCGGACAGCGCGTGCTGTACCGCGGTGACATCGACGCCCTGCCCATCCACGAGGTGGCACCGCCTGGTGGGACCAAGCTGATCTCGAAGAACGCTGGCGTCAGTCACGCCTGCGGACACGATCTTCATGCGGCGGTGGCCGCCGGGCTCGCGCTGGCCCTCAAGAAGATGGAGGGCGAGATCCCCGGACGCGTCCGGATTATCTTTCAGCCGGCTGAGGAGATCCTCCCGTCCGGCGCCGAAGCGATGATCAAGGCGGGGGTGCTCGAGGGGGTCAAATACGCGTTCGCGCTGCACTCGGACCCCACGCGAGACGTCGGGACGGTGGGCGTGCGAGTGGGGCCCTTTACCAGCACGTCGGACGCCTTCGACCTCAAGGTGATAGGAGAGCCGGGGCATTCGGCGCGGCCGCATCTGGCGCGGGACGCGATGATCGCCGCGGCCGGTGTCATCCAAGCGCTGTACCATCTGGTGGGTCAGCGGGTAAATCCCCTGGAGCCCGCCGTGCTGAACATCGGCAAGATTCGCGGCGGCGACGTCAAGAACGTGCTGGCTGGGGAGGTGACGCTCGAGGGCGTAGTGCGCACCCTGTTGACGGACACTCGAGAGCGTCTGCACAGCGAGATATTGCGGGTCGCCGAGCTCGCTGCGGCGGTCCACGGGTGCCGCGTGGAGCTGGCCTTTCAGATGGGCGCGCCGCCGATCTGCAACCCGGCGCACCTGCACGTTCACGTCAAGGGAGCCGCGGTGGACGTCCTGGGTGAGTCCTGTGTTCAGGAGATCCCGCAGCCGAGCACGGGCGCCGAAGACTTCGGCCACATCTCGGCGGCCGTCCCTTCATACATGATGCGGCTCGGCGTGCGCACACCCGGGCATCCCACCACGCACCTGCACACGCCTGGCTTCGATCTGGATGAGCGGGCCGTTGGCGTGGGGATGCGTGTCATGGCGAGGGCGCTGATGTCGGCCCTGGTCGCTGACCCTGACGCGAGCGACGGGTGGTCCGGTGGCGGCCAGGACGGCTAGCCGCACAGCCATGATGGTCGCGGCCTTTCGGGACCGGGCCAGCAGGCGGGCCGACGCCCTGATCGACGACCCGTTCGCCGGGTCTGTGTGTGAGGCTGAGGGCTACGCGGTAGCCGACGCGATCACCGGCTACTGGCCCTCGTGTGAGCTCTACGTCGCGCTCCGGACCGCCTATCTGGATGCCCAGATCGCCAAGTGGACCGCCGCGGGCAGGGTCGGTCAGGTGGTCTTGCTCGGCGCCGGCCTGGACATGCGCGCCTGGAGGCTGCCCGAGGGTGCGAGGGTGCCCTTTTTCGAGGTCGACGCGCCCGCCAGCCAGGCTTACAAGCGCGAGCGGGTGGCGACGCTCCAGCTCCCCACCGACCGGCCAGGACCCACCTACGTGAGCTGCGACTTCGAGCGGGACGATTTCCTCGACCGTCTCCAAGCCCGGGGGTTCGACCGGAGCGTCCCGGCCCTCTTCGTCTGGGAAGGGGTGACGATGTACTTGTCGGAGGGGGCCATCGACGGCACGTTGACGCGCGTAGCCCGGGACACGGACTCGCGGAGCCTGATGTGTTTCGACTTCGTCGGAAAGCGCATGGCCTCTGGCGACCGTCTCAGGCGCCACAATGTGGAGTCGCGGGAGCTGGTCGACGGCTTGGATGAGCCCATGGTCTGGGGAACCAATGATATCTTGCCCCATCTGCACGGCGCGGGGTTCAGGTTCACTCGAGTGGTCAGCTTTGATCAGCTGGCCCTGTATTTCACCGGGTCGTACCAACGCGATCGGGAGTTCAGGTTTCAATCAATGGCTCTGGCGGGCGTTGACCCGCCGGAGTTGGTGTAGGTGGATAGGCTGACATGATTAGCGACAGCGCAAAACCGAACGTCATCGACGTCGATGAGGCCAGCTTCCCCGTCGAGGTCGTCGAGTATTCCCAGAAACATCCAGTGGTGGTCGATTTCTGGGCCGCCTGGTGTGGCCCGTGCAAGACCCTGGGGCCTCTCCTGGAGGGCCTCGCCGCCGACTACGGTGGAGCCTTTCGCCTGGCGAAGGTCGACGTCGACAGCAACCCGCGCCTGGCTCAATATTTCCGGGCTCAGTCGATCCCGATGGTGGTGGCCCTGTGGAAGGGGCAGTTCGTCGACCAGTTCGTGGGAGCGCTCCCAGCGCAGGACGTGAAGCGCTGGATCGACGCGCTGATCCAACACGCCGGTGTGAGTGTCCCGGAGGCCGAGGCCGAGGCCGTGCCGCAGGACGAGGCGTCGGCTGAGGCGCATTGGCGCGCCGCGCTGGAGGAAAACGCCAAGGATGGTGAAGCCTTGCTCGAGCTCGGGACGTTGCTGCTGACCCGCGGTGACGACGTCGAGGCCCGGGCGGTCCTGGACCGCATCAGCGCGAAGATGGACCAGTACAACGCCGCCCAGTCGGTGTTGGCCATGCGCGACCTGCTCGAGCACGTGAAAGAGGCGGGCGGGGAAGCTGCCGCGCGTCAGGCGCTGGCGGACGATCCCCAGGACCTCGTGGCGCGGTTCGTGGTCGCCGTCGCCGATGGCGTAGCGACGAGGTACGTGGCCTCGCTGACGGCGCTGGTGGACCTCGCCGGTTGGTCGACTCCAGAGGACCTTCGCAACAAGGCGCGCAAGGCAGCGGGCGTGATCTTCAACGCGGCGGGGCGAAGCGACCCGGAGGTGGAGGACCTGCGCCGCAAGCTCGCGCGTCTGCTGTTCTGAACGACGGCGGCCCAGAGGCCGCCACCAGGCCCGACCCGCGGTTCACGTGCAGGACGAGCGGGCCACGGTTCCGCAGCCTGCCAGCCAGGGCCCAACCGGTCCTCTGTAAGGACTGGTCGACGGGTTACCCGGGTGCCCGCGGCCTTTACGCGACGTTTTGGGATCGCGCCGGTCACTACCGAGGGACGCTGGCGCCTGTATCGGGGGGGGCTCCCGTGACTCGAACGGTATGACGTCGTCGCATCGCCCCCGACGCGGCGCGGTGGCCGGCGTGGGTGTAAGCAGCGGTTCTGGCCGCGGGTGGACGCATTCGGGCCCAGTTCGCAAGCCGCGTGACAACGGGTCGATGCCGGTGGCGTCCTGGATCGTCTATGGGG
>JAAZYN010000358.1 GCA_014239625.1 Myxococcales bacterium
GCGCAGTTGGAGCAGCTGTCGCCCGAGTCGCAGACCCCGTCGCCACAGTAGGGTTGGGGTGGCGGACAGGCCCCGCAATCCTGAGCACAGTTGGAGCACGTGTCCCCAGCGTCACAGACCCCGTCGCCGCAGTAGGGATCTGGCGCCGGACACACCCCGCAGTCCTGGGCACAGTTCGAGCAGGTGTCACCAGCGTCACAGATCCCGTCGCCACAGAAAGGGACCGCAGCGCAGCTGCCGCAGCCCAGGCTGTCGACCTGAGCCGCGCACTGAGCGTCCCATTCCGTGTCACAACAGTATGCGTCGAAGGCGCAGACGCAGTCGACGATGTCCGGATCGACGCACCCGATGCTGCCGTTGTCGGAGCAACAGTCGCCCCCACATAGACCGCAATCGGTGGGGCACAGCGAGCAGTCCTCACCGGCGTCGCAGTAGCCGTCGCCGCACGTTGGACCCGCGGGTACGCTCGCTGGCGGGTCCGGCTCTGGGAGCGCACACATCGCCTCATCCGCCACACACTCGCCCGCGTAACACGCGCCGAACGCGCAGCCAGAGTCGTCGCAGGGCGACCCATTGGTTACGTTGGAGATCAAGCACTTACCGCCGCTGCTGCAGATCGCCACGGCGCAACCGCCGAGCTCCCCGAAGGCCCCGGCGCAGTCGGCGTCCCAGAGGCATTCGTTGGCGTTGCTCGGTGATGGGGTCGACGGCGCCGTTGAAGACAGCCCCCCTGGCGTCGTCGGGTTCTCGACCGGGGGCGGGGCGCTCGGGGCCAGCGCGGGCCGATAGGTCCCGCCGTCGTCGCAGCCAGCGACCAGCGCAGCGAGGCCCAGGACGACCATCCACAGGTGCCTCCGGCCGCGCCGCAGCGCCTCTGGGGTTTCAGGTTCAAGGTTCATGGGGCGTTGCCAACCGCTCGTCAATGTCGCCATCTCAGTTCTCCAAAGTCACAACCCGGGGCGCCACAAGCTTGACACCTCGCTCTACCTGCTATTGGACCGACCGACGTCGGAGATATTCACCAATGAACGCTGAGAAGCGTCGACACGACTCGCCGCGATCGGTAGCGTGCGTGGTCGACTGACACGGGCACTGGGAGCATTGATGAACCGTTTGACGACTGCCGCGATGGTTGCGGCTATCTCTCTGATGGCTTGTCCGGAACCGCCGAGCGACCCCGACACTAGCAGCGACGTCAACGTAGACACCCCGACGGTGGTCAACGACGTCGCCGCGCCCGACACCTGGAGCGGAGACATCGCGTCGGCCCCAGGCGCCATCGGTTGGCCCTGTACGACCAACCAGGAGTGCGATGATGGGCTGTGCGTCGAGGGACCCACTGGGTTCGTCTGCAGCCAGGCCTGCGTCGCGTCATGCCCACCGGACTGGGACTGCAAAGCGGTTCAGTCCGGCGGCACCGTCGCGTCGATGTGCATCCCTCGGGTGCGCAGCTTGTGCGGCCCCTGTATCAACGACACTCAGTGCCCAGACGGCGCGTGCCGAGAGCTCGATGGAGAGGGCCGCTGCGTCTACGACTGCGGGGTGACGGCCGACTGCCCTCCGGGCTTCGAGTGCATCGCAGATCCCCTGGGGCGTCACGCCTCCACCCTGTGCGTCCCGGCTACCAACAGCTGCACCTGCAACACTCAGATCGACTTGGAGCAACGTAGCTGCACCAGCAGCAGCGAGGAAGGCACCTGCTTCGGTTTCCAGACCTGTAACCCCAGCCTCGGGTGGTTACCCTGCACCGCTCAGACGCCCGCGAGCGAGCTCTGTGACGGCGTCGACAACGACTGCAATGGGCTCATCGATGACGGCCTGGTCAGCGGCGGGGTGTGCACCAACGAGGTCAAGGAGGTGGGGATCTGCACCGGCGTCGAGGTCTGCCAGGGCGGCTTGGGCTGGGTCTGCCAAGGGCCGCTCCCGACCCCCGAGGTCTGCGACTACATCGACAACGACTGCGACGGCACAACGGACGCCGAGTTCCGAGACGCCGACGACAACTGGACCCTCAACGAGCACTGTGGCGAGTGCAACAACGACTGCACGACCAAGATCGACAACGGGACCGGAGCGTGCGGTGGCGAGGCCGAGAGCCCCGCCTGCGTGGTCGGCGAGTGCGCTCCCGGGTACGTCCAGGTCAATCCGTACCAGTGCCTGCCCCCCCTCGATGTGGGCTGCCAACCCTGCGACGACGACTTTGACTGTTACGGCGGCCACTGCATGGACGTCGGCGGCGAGCTGTCGTGCATCATGGGATGCCAGCCTGATGGCTCCTGCGTCGACTCCGCTATGGAGTGCGTCGACCTTGGCGTGGGCGATGGCGCTCAGGGCTGCATGCCCACCAGCGGCACCTGCACCTGCACCGAGGCGAGCGATCAACAGCAGAAGACGTGTACCGAGAACAACGACTTTGGCACCTGCTTCGGGATCCAGACCTGCTACGCCGGGATCGGGTGGACGCCGTGCACGGCGTCGGCGGCAGAGGCTGAGGTGTGCGACGGCTTCGACAACGACTGCAACGGGCTCGTCGACGACGGGCTCCAAGGAGAGGGTGACAGCTGCCTCAACGATGTGCCCGGCGTCGGCTCCTGCTCTGGCACCTCGGTGTGCCTGGGCGCTCAGGGCATGATCTGTCAGGGTCCGGTCCCCGCTCAGGAGATCTGCGACTTCAAAGACAATGACTGCGACGGGAACATCGACGAGGATTACCGCGACAGCCTCGGCTTTTGGACCCTGACCGAGCACTGCGGGACCTGCGGAAACAACTGCGTCGGCAAGATCGAGGGCGGCGTCGGCACCTGCGGCGGAGATCCCACGGCGCCCGTCTGCGTCGTCGACACCTGCGACCCAGGCCTGGTCAAGGTCAACGCGTTCCAGTGTAACGCCCCCCCCGACGTGAGCTGTCAGCCGTGCACAGACGACGCCGACTGTTTTGGCGGGACCTGCATCGACATCGACGGCCAGACGGTGTGCGCCATGCCGTGCGACAGCGTCGACAACAGCTGCCCCGCCTCGTTCGGGTGCGTCGATGTCGGCGACGGCGTCAACCGCTGCACACCGACCACCGGGACCTGCACCTGCACCGCGGCGGTCGATGGCCAGCAGGCGGCCTGCACGGAGGTCAATGGCTTCGGCACCTGCTATGGGATTCGGACCTGCGATGCGTCCATCGGCTGGAGCCCTTGCACCGCGCTCATCCCTGAAGCCGAGACCTGCGACGGGGTGGACAACGACTGTGACGGGCTGGTTGACGACGAGATCAGCGCCATCGGGCAGCCGTGCCAGACGACGGTGGCGGGCGTCGGCGCCTGCGATGGCGTCAACGTGTGCCTGGGCACCCAAGGGCTCGTGTGCAACGCGGCCACGCCGGTACCCGAGAGCTGCGACTATCAGGACAACAACTGCGATGGGAACATCGACGAGGACTTCAAGACCGGCAGCCAATACACCGACTTCGACCACTGCGGCGCCTGCGGCACCAGCTGCTCCATCGGGTTCCCCAACGCCCTGTCGACCGAGTGCTCGTCGGCCTCCGGCAGCGCCGAGTGCGTGGTGCTCCAGTGCGAAGAGGGGTTCGTCAAGATCAGTCAATATCAGTGCGTCCCCAACGTCAGCAAC
Organism: Myxococcales bacterium; assembly: GCA_014239625.1. Classification (GTDB taxonomy): domain Bacteria; phylum Myxococcota_A; class UBA9042; order PHBI01; family JAAZYN01; genus JAAZYN01. Next base: position 3,622 of record JAAZYN010000358.1, read on the forward strand.
CTGTGCAGCTCGTGTACCGAGGACAGCGACTGCCTTGGCGACAACGCCGCGTGCGTGACCCTGAGCGGCGAGCAGATCTGCGGCCAAGGCTGCGTCGACCCGGCCGACTGCCCGTCAGGCTATGGGTGCCAGGATGTAGGCGCCGCGATGAACCAGTGTGTGCCGACGAGCGGCTCGTGCACCTGTGACGGTACGAACCTGACCCTGTCGCGCCAATGCGACACGACCTTCACGCCGCCGGCGCCGCAGCCCGAGTACACCTGCGTGGGGATCGAGCAATGCACCTCCGCAGGCTGGGGTCCATGCCAGCTGCCTGGCGAAGAGTGCGACGGCGCCGACAACGACTGCGACGGGCAGATCGATGAAGACTTCAAAGACGGCACCGGCGCATTCAGCTCGGTCCAACATTGCGGCGGCTGTAACATTTCGTGCCTGGCGCTCGACGTGGCCAACGCCGATCCCGTCTGCGACACCGCTGGCCCCATCGCGCAGTGCACCTACGAATGCCTGAGCGGCTTCTACGACGTCGATGGTGTCCAGAGTAACGGCTGTGAGTGCGAGCCGCAGAGCGGCCCCGATGTCGCGGGCGACGGCGTCGACTCGGACTGCGACGGCATCGACGGCGAGACCGGAAATGGTGTCTTCGTAGCGAAAAATGGCCACGACAGCGCCTCTGGCAGCATCGACGACCCGCTGCTCAGCATCGGCGCCGGCCTCGCCATGGCGGCGTCGAAGGGCAAGCGCGACGTCTACGTGGCGACGGGCGTCTACTCGGAGTCCATCACGCTGGCCCCCGCGGTCGGCCTCTTCGGTGGCTACTCCAGCGCCTTCGCGACCCGCGACGTGGTGCTCCTGGAGACCGCCATCATCGGTCAAGCGCCCACGTCGAGCGCGCCCGGCGCGGTGAACGCGATAGGCATCGGGCTCTCCACGGATGCGGGGACGAGCTGCATCGACGGCTTCACGATCTTCGGCGCCAACGCCGCCAACACCCCCGGCGCCAACTCCTACGCCGTGTACCTGCGCGAGACCGGACCGCAGCTCGCCGTGCGTAACAACGCGATCTTCGGCGGCGCCGGAGGAAACGGTGGCGGCGGCGGCGCAGGGGCGGATGGCGACGACGGCACCGACGGCTCGGTGGGACAGCCCGCGTACGACGTCCTCGGCTTCACGACCCCGGACGGGACCCGCACCTGCGGCGCCAACGATGAGCTGACCGGCGGCAGCGGCGGCTCCCGCACCTGCAACCCAGCCACCGACAACAGTGACGTCTCGGGCGGCGCCGTGGGGCGGGCCCACTGCCCGGTGCGCGGTGAAGACCCGGTCGTCGAGACCAACGGCGCCACCGGCAACGGCCCCGTGGGCGGAGCGGGTGGCAGCAACGGTTGCGA
>JAAZYN010000359.1 GCA_014239625.1 Myxococcales bacterium
CTCGAGCCGAACCGAGACGCTCCCGAATGACGCGACGCGCCCTCCCACGCAGTCCACCGGCCGACGTCGAGCTCGGCAGGCGACGCCGCAGGTTTGGGCGCTGGGGCTATGGGGCGCAGCGCGAGCTCACCAGCTCCGTCGCAGCGCCAACGCGGCGGCGCCAGGTCTTCTCGACGGTCCGGCTGCGGGCCTCGTCAATCGCGCCGTGTCGTCGGTAGACGACGACACTTCGGCGGCGGCGCCCGAGCCCGAGTTGGGCGGACAAGGGGGCGCTGTGGGGGCCGCGGATCCCCCCCGGACCCCAGGCGGCGCCGGGGCGGAGCGATCGGCTCGCTTCGAGGAGACCTACGGTTCGGCGCTGGCCATCGGGGCGTTACCGCTGAGCGACGCGGTGGCCGCCGGGCCGGCGCCTCCCGCGGGACCGCTGGAGCCGTCTGAACATCCCTTCGAGCGCGACGAGTCGGAGCGCTACCAGCGGGCTGCGCTGTTGGGGGTCGGGGGCATGGGCCAGGTGTCTGCGGTCCATGATCGGCGCCTCGAGCGGCAGGTCGCGCTCAAGGAGGTCGTCGTTCGCGGCGCCCCCACCCTCGAGCGCCGTCTCGCCCAGGAGGCGTGGATCACCGCGCAGCTGGAGCACCCAGGTATCGTGCCGGTGTACGACGCTGGGCGACAGCCGGACGGCCGTCTGTTCTTCACGATGCGGTTGATCCGTGGGAGGTCTCTGGCGCAGATCCTGACCGACGGCGAGATGAGCCAGGCGTCGCTGCTTCGGCACTTCTTGGCGGTGTGTCAGGCGCTGGCTTACGCCCACGCGAGAGGCGTACTCCATCGCGATCTCAAGCCGGCCAATATCATGCTCGGCGCCTTCGGCGAGACCCAGGTCATGGACTGGGGGCTCGCGTGCAAGGCGGTGGGGCCCGACTGGAGCCGCGCCCAGGCCGCCGCAGCCGATCCGGTGCCGGCCGCGCTCGCCGCGACCACGGCCGTGGGGACGCGGGTGGGGACGCCCGCCTACATGAGCCCGGAGCAAGCCCGGGCTGGGAGGATTGGGCCCCCGTCGGATGTGTGGAGCCTGGGCGCGGTGTTGTTCGAGCTGCTCAGCGGTCGCGCGCTCTTTGATGGGAAGAGCTCGGCCGAGATCTATGATGCCCTCGAGCGCGGCCGTCTGCCGCCACTCGAGCCGCTCGAGTCCGGAGTCGCGCCGGAGCTTGCGGCGATCACCACGCGCGCCTTGAACTACGACCCCGCGGCGAGATATCGAGACGCTCAGGCCCTCGCCGACGATGTCGCGGCCTACCTCGACGGTCGCCGGGTGCAGGCCCACTCCTACTCGGCGTGGGAGGTGATGCGTCGCTTCGGGCGCACCTTCAGGCTCCCGCTGATGGCCGGCGCAGCGTCCCTGGTTGCGGCTGCGGTGGTGTTTGGCGTGTCGCACTCGGAGACGCTCGAAGAGCGCGATCGAGCTCGAGCGGCCCACGCCGAGGCGCAGGCGGCCCTGGGCCGAGCCACCATCGCGGAGTCCGAGACAGACCGCGCCAGAGGTCGCGCCGAGCGAAGCTTCTCGGGGCAACTCATGCTGAAGGCCTGGGAGGCCATGCGGGGTGGGCATCGGGCCGAAGCGGAGGTCCTCGCTGCGCACGCCAGCGAGCGCGGCGCGGCGGTCTTCGCGCAGGGGGTCCTCGCCCGGTTTGGCGCGGCGAGTCGACCGCGTCACGTCGCGACGACCGCGGGGGCGGACTGCGGAGGCAGCCGATCCCCGCACGCGTTCTCGCCGTCTGGAACGTGGGCCGTGTGTGACGTGGGTCACGACATCGTTCTGTACGACGCCGAGGATGGCTCCCTTCGTTGGGAGCGCCCGCTGCGTGCGATGAAGTTCCGGTTCATCTCGGATGATCTCTTGGCGGCGTCGAGTCTCTCCGGATCAGAGCCTCTGCAGGTCTTGGATACCTCGACGGGGGCCGTGCTGGCGCGTCTCCCGGAGGCGACCCTGGACGGAGCCGTCGCCGCGAGCGGCGCATTGCTGTTCGTGCAGCGCCGGGCGTTGACGGTGTGGTCGTCGGACAGCGGTCGCCTCAGGTCGATGGCGGGGCCGGTCCATGGACTCCGCGCGATCAGCGGCGACGGCACCAGGGCGTTGGTCGTGGCCGACCGCCAGGCCCATGTACTGAATGTGGTCGACGGCGCTCAACATGCGCTGCCGTTGAAGTGGGCCGATTGGCTACCTGGCGACGAGGGACGGTCTGGGGCCGTGAGCGCCGTGGCGATGCTCGGTGATGGGGCGTGGATGGCGCTGGGCGGCGTCGACGGCATGCTCCGGCTCCTCACGACCGACACCGGCATGCTTCTTTGGGAACGTCGCGTCGGGGCGCGCGCCCTCACCGCCATCACCTGGTCGCCAAACAAGTTGTGGCTTGCGGTCATCTCCAAGGGTGGCTGGCTGCACATCCTTGACGCGGCCGGTCGAGGAGAGCTGGGCTTTCCGCGGATCCCGGTGGAGCGGGTCGCCTGGCGGCAGCGTGGCGACGACATGGAGCTGGTGGTGTTCGGCCAGCAGACCCATGTGTACCGGATCCCACCTCGGTTTTCGGCGTCGAGCATGGAGATGTACGCGGCCATCAACGGGCTGGCGCTGAGCCGCGATGGCACCGCCGCGGTGCTGACGGACGAAGAGCACTCCATCGGGCTGTTCACCTCGGAGGGCACGAGGCTGAGGGTGCATTTGTTGGTCGACAGGGGGCCTCGAGCGATCGCTGCGTTCTGGGGGGATACCAACCGACGGGTGGCGTTCTCCAATGGGACCTCGGACGCGTTGAGGGTCTTGGAGTCCGGTCGGGGAGTGACCGCCCATGACACCTCCAGCTTCGTTCGCTACCTCTTCGCGGCTGCCGGGGAGGGCGTCGTCGGAGTCGACTCTCTCGGCGACGCTTGGTTGTATTCTGGATCCGGAGCGGTGCGCTCTGTCTCCGCGCCGAGCATGGACCTGGCGGTCGAGGCGACGGCCTCTGCAGACGGTCGGCGCTTCGCGGTTCGGCAACAACCGGGAACGGTGTTCTGGACGGAGATCGTCGACGGGCGCCTGACGCCGGCCCGGGTCATCATCGAACAGCGGGGGATGGCTGGCATCGCGTTGGATCGCACGGGTCGGCTACTCGGCACGGGCCTCGGCACGACGGTCACCTTGTGGGCCGTGGAGACGGGTGAAGAGGTAGCGGTCTTCGAGGGGGCGCCCGGCCTCGTGACCACCGTCGCTCTCGCGGGCGGGGGCGGCTGGATCGCTGCCGGGACGCGCTCCGGCGCGGTGGCGCTCTGGCACCGATCCGGTGAGCTCGTGATGGTTGGCGACAGCCATCTGGAGCCGGTCAGCGGGTTGGTCTTTGGCCCGTCCGACGAGTGGTTGATGAGCGCCAGCGGCGATGGCACAGCGATCCGCTGGGGTCTGAGTCATCTCAGCGTTGACCCGAGGGAGCTGACAGCCCTGCGCGAGGGAGCCTGGGGTATCGGCCTGGACGAGGCGCTCGGCGCGTCATTGCGTTGACCGCGGATGAGTGCTCACCTGAGGTCTACCGAACGGCCCGAGAGTTGCTCCGCGCCACCGGCTCGGGTCGGGACCGCGGGGCGGTCACGAACGATCCGCTGGAGTCACCGCTGATGGCACGCGCCTCGACAATTTGGTTGGTGGTGGCCGCTTGTGGCGTGCTCGGCGGGTGCGTCGGCGGAGCGGCACAACGGGCGGCGGGTCCGGTCGGATCGTCCTCTGTCGAGGGCCCCGGGGCTCTGGGCGCATGCCGCCCCGTGGTGATCTCGGCCACCGTGCGCGGTCGGTCTGCCGAGCTCCACCGATGCTATCAAGAGCGCGTGCTCAAAGACCCCTCCCTGGCCGGCCGGCTCGTCGTCACGTGGACCATCGGCGCGGATGGACGCGTCACGGACGTCGCGGCCGCGACCGTTGACCCATCGCTGGCGGCCGCCGGGGTCGCTGACTGCATAACGACGGTCGTCAAGGGCATGCGGTTCGGAGCGCCCGAGGGATCGGTCTGCAGGGTGCGCTACCCGTTCGAGCTCAAAACCCGCGACTGAGTCCGAACCTGTCGATGGGTCGTCATCGTGTGGCGCTGCGAGCCTCCGTTACGGGCCTCGAAGGCGCACCGGAGGGGGCCTTGCCAACGCCTCGGCGGCGCGGCAAGGGCACCGTGAGGCCTCGCGCCAGGGCGCCCGAGTGGAGGGCGCGGCGGCGAGAGCCGGAGGTGTCCCGCGGATGTCCTTCAGGTAGTTGATGTAAAAACGTTTTTACGACAGCGCGGGGAGGGTGTCCCGCGGGTGTGTCCCGCCGCCGCTGGCTCTTTGTGACGTGTTTTCAAAGGGTTCGCGCCTGGCTTCGGATCGGTGTTCCACCATCGGGACATGCGGCGGTGTAGCGCGCGCGCCACGTCGGGCATCAACCCGCCCTAAGTAGCTGTTACGAATGAATCATCCGATGTGGCACGGAGGTTGCGTTGTCGTCCGTCACCCACACGGAGGGTGCATGACAGCGACAGCACAGGGCGTAGGTATCGATGGCATCGACGGCGTCATCGTCGAGATTCAGGTGGCCGAGCAGGAAGGGATGGTCAGCTTCGAGGTCACGGGGCTGCCCGCGCCGACGATTCGCGAGGCTCGACATCGGGTGAAGTCAGCGCTCCGGGCGCTCGGGCTCACGTGGCCAAAGGCTCGCCTGGTCGCCAACTTCGCGCCGGCGGATCTGCCCAAGCGCGGCACCTGTTTCGACCTGCCGCTGGCCATGTCGGTGTTGCTTCACCTCGGCGTGATCACCCGCGAGCAGGTGGCCGGTTGTGTCTTCTTTGGGGAGCTCGATCTGGACGGAAACATCCGCGCAGTTCCTGGCGCCGTGAGTGCGGCCATCGCCGCCTCACGCCTCTCTGGAGCCACCCTGTTCGTCTCGCCCGAGTCGGCTCAGGAGGCGGCTGCTGTGCCCGACGTTCGAGTGGTAGCTGTCGGTCACCTGCGCA
>JAAZYN010000035.1 GCA_014239625.1 Myxococcales bacterium
CCTCGAGGCCGAGGCCATCGTCTGGATCGACGACGCCGGCGGGGTGCGGAAGGCGACGGTGGCGCCGCCGCAGGTGATCGAGGGGATCGCGCCGCTGTGGGGCGACCTCGATGGCGACGGCCACCGGGAGGTGGTCGTCACGGTGAGCGACAGCGGCTTCGGCGCGCGCCTCCGGGTGTACGGATCGGGCGGCGAGATCCGGGCGGAGGGCCCGCCCGTGGGCATGGGCTTCCGCTGGCTACACCAGCTGGCGGTGGCGCCTTTCGGGCCGGACGGTGAGGTCGAGATCGCCGCGGTGAGGACGCCTCACATCGCCGGAGTGGCCGAGTTCTACCGTTACACGCCAGGCTCCGCCGACCTGGAGCGGGTCGCCGAGGCCGCCGGGTATACGAGCCATCTCGTCGACTCGCGGAACCTCGACAACGGACTCGCGGCGGACGTCGACGGTGACGGCGTGGTTGAGCTGCTGGTGCCGAACGTGAACCGGGATGGCCTATGTGCGCTCTCCCGCCCCGACCTCACCTCCGTGGCCGAAGACTTCTGCGTCTCTCTGGGTGGAGCCCAACGAGGCAACGTCGCCGCGGTCAGCGCGGACGACCGGCTCTGGGTGGGCGTCGCTACGGGCGATGGGTTCCAGGTCTATTGAGGCCGCATCGGCAGCATCCGCCCGGGAGTCCCCCTCCGAGCTTGGCAGCATCCGCCCGGGAGTCCCCCTCAGGCAGCATCAGGCAGCATCCGTCCGGGAGTCCCCCTCCGAGCTTCATTTTGGCCCACGTTGGCAAGCCTGGTCAGCTTCGGTGAGGGGGTGATTTCGGGGTCGCTCGAGGACCGAAATCAGCCGCTGAGGCTTTTGTGAGCCGCCAGGTTGTCACGCCAGCTGCGGGCGCCGCCGCGTCTGGATGAGGCCCAACTGGTCCGGGCGCGTCCGAGCCCCTGGCCAGGTCTTGCCAGTCTTCACCACTCCGTCCTGCACCGGGTTGGCTGCCACGTAAGCGATCTTGTCCAGCAGCGCCTCCTCGTCGACGATTCGGCAGATGTTGACCTCCTGCCCACCTCATAAGGGATCTCCAGCCCGATTCCACGTCCAGTTGAGCACGCGTGCCAGCATGCCATTGAAGATTTGGGCGAAGTCGGACGCTCGTCCGTGCGGGTCGTAGGCGACGAGACGCAAGTGTTTGCTCCCACATTAGGCCGCGATGATGTGCACGCCGTGGAACACGGACGCCCACGTCATCAGGTACGTGAACAGTTCGGTTCGCGGAGCATTTTGGACGGCTTCAGAAAGAACCGCCGCTCCGACGTGCGCCGTGTAATGAGGGCGCAGTTGTCGAAGGGAGTGTAGCGTGGCTGGGTCATGCGCCAGTGCGACAGCAAGCCCTGTACCAACCACGACGCACGCCGTTCGACCGCGCCCTGTCATCAAGCCGTTCGCGTTGCTGGGGTCGGAACACCCCAAAATGACGCTTCAGGTGCTTCAGGTGGGGTCTCTCGTCCCCTGCGAAGGGTCAGTGAACGTCCGGAAAAAGGACTCCCGGATGGACGTAGATGGACGTATGGGGGTCGAAATAGGCGGCGGCTTGCCGGGCGGACCGGATACATCCAGGCCGATGCCGCCTCGGTGTTCGACCGGCTCTTACAACGGCAAGGTGGCCCACGCGAGCGAGGTCGGCTGCTGGGCTCACGCTCGACGCAGGTTCTTCGGCCTTCACGAGACCGAGCCGAGGGCGGCCAAAGTGATCCAGCTCATCGGCAAGATGTTCAAAGCCGAACGGACCGCCGATGACCGAGGAATGACGCCGGAGAAGCGACTCGAACTTCGCTGGCAGCGCTCCAGGCCGGTCTTGAGCAAGCTCTACAACCTGCTCATCGACATCGCCGCGCGCCGGCGGCGGGTGGTCAGGACCAGCAGCATGCATGCCGCGAGAGCGGCGGTAGGCCAGGCCGGACCCGAGCTCGAGCAGCCGCTCTCCACCAGGCACTCCTGCTCGACGATATTCGGATCGTCGGTGCAGAGCTGCTGCTCCAACGTCTCGTCGGTCAACAGGTGTGTCGAGGTCAGCGTTACGCAGACCGGCTGAGCAGGGTTGGGGCCGCTGACCGTCCAGTCTCGAAACGTTCGAACGACCGAAAAGGTCGCCGCCTCGTCACCCGAGACCGCGTGGCCCACGTACGGCTCGTCTTCAGAGGAGAGGTTGAAGCCCACGGTGCCCGCGCCGCAGGCCTGGCCGCCGTATCGAAAGCCCGCCACGGTGATCGCCGCGACGGGGCCGCTCGCCGGCCCCGAGCCCGTCTCGAAGGAGCCCTCGGTCACGACACCCAGCGTCCCGGTGGTACACGAGCCGGCCGATGGGTCGTGGGCGACCACGACGTCGTAACGACGCTGGGCCTCCAACGGCGCTGAGGGCCGCCAGACGACCTGCCCGTCGAGCTCGCCGAGCTCTTGAAGCGCCCCGGCGACAGCCTGCCCGTCGAGCGTCACCAGCACCGAGAGCGCCGCGAGCCGCTCGGACTCGACGCAGTCAAACCCTTGGTACGCGATACCGAGGCTCACGAACCCGTCGGTCGGGACCCCCGTCACAGGGCGGATGGTGTCATACGCCATCCACCCCACGGGAGCCACCTCGGCCTGCGCTGAGCTCCAGGTGCTCAGCAGTCCACCGATGAGTGTGCCGAAGACAGTCGCGACTCGTAAGGGCTTCATGGGGACTCCATCTCTGGGTGTGAACAAGGCGGCGACGGCACGTCGGGCGCTGGGTTCACCGCTCATGTGCGACCAGGCGCTCCACTCGAGCCGCGAGGTCGTTCACGGCCTCCGCGCTGCCGCTGCGCTACCTGCAAACTAACCAAGGCGATGGGCTACGTCCACTGGGCCGAGGTGACCGCCAGCCGCGCTGTCGCGCACGGCGGCGTTGGACCGTGGCGCGCGCTGGTGCCTGCCTCGCGCGACTGTTTTAGACTACGCGCGCGCTTCGAGGGCCTCGACGGCGCCAGCGATGTCCTCCAGGGCCGCAGCGATACGGTCCTGGTGCGTCCTGACGCAGAGCACCGCGACTCGGCACGCGAAGACCTCGTTGAGGACCGTTCCGCTGATCATCACGCGCCCTCGCTCGGTCACCCAGTCGATGAGGTCGCGATTGAACGCGTCGATCTCGGCATCTGTCCAGTCGCCGCGGCTGGGGACGTACCGCCAGGCGCACACGCTCAGCTGAGGCGCCGCCAGCATCTTCAATTGGGGGATGCGCCGGAGCCCCTCAAAGGCCATCCGTGCCAGGTCCAGCTTCTCGTCGAGGGCCCGTCGAAAGGCCCCGATCCCGTGTAGCTGCAAGGGGAGCCAGACGCGCACTCCTCGGTTGTCTCGAGTCAGCTCCGGGCTCAGCGCCGAGAAGTCCACGCGGCGGTCGCCAGCGTCGACCAGGTCGGTCAGGTAGTCGGCGTCTACAGAATGCGAGGCCGCGAGCGTCCGCCGGTCCCGGACCACCAGGCCTCCGGTCCCATACGGCACGAACAACCCCTTGTGGGGGTCGAGCGCGACGGAGTCTGCGCGCTCAATCCCGACCATGGCGGAACGGCCACGCTCGGTGAGCATAAAGAAGCCCCCGTAGGCGGCGTCCACGTGGTACCAAAGACCCCACCGCTCGGCGATGTCGGCCACCGCGTCCAGCGGGTCGACGGCGCCGGTGTTCGTGGTTCCGGCGCTGGCGACCACCATGAACGGTGTTCGCCCGGCGTCCGTGTCCGCCTTCAGCATGGAGCGGAGCGCCGCGAGGTCCAGGCGGAAGTCGCTGTCGGTGGGGACGGTTCGTACGTTCTGCCGCGGGAAGCCCGCGAGCAGCGCGGCTTTGGCCACGCAGTGATGGGCTTGGTCCGAGGCGTACAGGACGCCGTCGAGGAAGTGGGGGGGCAGCCGGTCGTGACGCGCAGCGACGACTGCGCTGAAGTTGGCCATCGAGCCGCCGGTCGTCAAGAACCCCCCGCCCTCGTCGGGGTCGATCCCGACCAGCTCGCAGAACCACCTCACCACGTTGAGCTCGAGCTGCACAAAGCCCGGAGACGCGGCCCAGATCCCCACGTACTTGTTGGTGATCGCCGCGATGAAGGTGGCCAGGCCCGACGACACGATGCCTCCACCCGGGATATAGGCCAGGTATCCCGGCCCGGCGGGCTGGTAGCCGGGCGGGGCGACCTCCTCGAAGAGGGTCCGTAGGCTCGCAGTCAGCGACGTCCCCTGCTCGGAGAACGGGCGCCGCAGCTGCGTCAGGTCACCCTCGGGTACCCGCGTCGGCAGGTCGGGGAGCTCGCCGAGGAAGCTCGCGAGCCTGTCGACGATCGTCAGGGCCGCAGCTCTGAACGCTTCGGGGGAGGGCTCCAAGGGCCAGGGTCCGTCGGACATCGCAGCTCAATACCATGGGTGGGGTCAGTTGTCCCCATGCCCGGCCCGTGCCCCAGAGCGCTCAGTCTGACGCGCGTCTCAGCTCATCATGCTCTGGTCGGTCGGCGCCCTGAGCGGGCCACGTGGCTATGCGACGCTGGTCGCCAAAGCGGCCAGCGGCCGACGTGTCTTGAGGCCCGAGGCATCGAAGAAGCTACCGTAAGCCTTGCGGAGCTGGGTCAAGGCCTGGATGTATTCCATCAGCGGCATGCACTGCTTGAGCGCCTCGCCCAGCTCGTAGAGCTCTTCGGGGTTGGCCACGTTGTGGATGTAGGGGATCGCCTCCTGCGGTACGGCCGTATTCCACCGCGCCTGCCGAAGCGCCAACATCTCCGTGGCCGTCCGCTCGCGTGTCTTTTCCCAGAGCTTCGTCTCGTCGTAGCTGCAACGTTCCATCGTGTTCCCTCGTTGGTGCCGGCCCCTTATCGAAGCAAGGTTCGTGCCAGATCGATCAGTGCCCCGGTTGCCTCTTAACCCCTTGTCCTGCATAGAGGATCACGCTAGCGTCCGGGCGTCCGCCGATGGGGTCAACAGACCCTACCTGTTATGATGCGCCGACAGGCGGGTCGGTGCGAACCGCACCGCATCCCGACAAGGATCGACATGAAGCTGCACCCCTTTCGAGCCCTCCACCCGACCCCCGACTCGGCTCATCGGGTGGTCTCGCCCCCTTACGACGTGGTCAGCACCGTGGAGGCACGCGAGATCGCTGGCGACAACCCCGACAGCTTCTTGCGCGTGCTGCGCCCGGAGATCGATCTTCCACCGGGCACGGACCTGTATTCCGACCCCGTCTATGCCACGGCCGCGGCCAACCTCCGTGGGCTGATCGAGCGTGGCGCGCTGGTGTCCGACGCGACCCCCGCCCTGTGGTTGTATCGCTTGACCATGGGGACCCAGCAGCAGGTTGGCTTCTTTGGTGTCAGCGAGGTGAACGACTACGTGGGTGGGCGCATCAAGCGGCATGAGTTCACCCGCCCAGTAAAGGAGGATGACCGCACGCGCCACGTCGACACGCTGCGTGCCCAGGCCGGCCCGGTGTTCCTGACCTGTCGCGACGACGACGGTCGTCTAGCGGCGCTTCAGGCCGAGCTCATCGCTGCAGGCGGTGCGCCGTACATCGATGTGCGCGGGCAGCACGAGGTGCGCCATGAGCTGTGGCCGGTTTACGAGTCCACGCCGCTGGAGCGCACTGCGGAGGCCTTCGACCGGGTCGATGCGTTCTACATCGCCGATGGGCATCATCGCGCGGCCAGCGCGTCGCGGGCCCGCGACCTGGCTCGAGGTCGCACCCCCGATGCTCCTGCAGATGCCGACTTCGAGCGCTTCGCGACGGTGGTGTTTCCGGCGCCGCAGCTCAAGATTCTCGCGTACAACCGGGTCATCTGCGACGTGCACGGCCACACCACGGCTGGGTTCCTCGACGCCCTCGGTGGCGCTTTCGAGGTGGGGCCGCCTGGCGCTCCGGGGGCTGACTTGCCCGCCGCGCGCCACACCTTTGGTCTCTACGTCGCTGGAGCATGGCGGGCACTGAAGGCGCGCCCCGGGGTCGTGGACGAAAGTGATCCGGTGAGGTGCCTCGACGTGAGCATCTTACAGGAGCGCGCGCTCTCGCCGTTGCTGGGTATAACAGACCCCAGGACCAGCAAGCGCCTGGAGTTTGTCGGCGGCATACGGGGGACCGCAGAGCTCGCGCGGCGGGTCGACGCGCGCGGCGCGGGCTGCGCCTTCAGCATGTTCCCCACGAGCGTCGAGGAGCTTCTGGCGGTGGCCGACTCGGGGCAGGTGATGCCGCCAAAATCGACCTGGTTCGAGCCCAAGCTCGCCAGCGGGTTACTGATTCATCGCTTCCGAGCCCAGGGTGGGTGACCCGTCGCGCTGACTACGGCGCCAGCCATACATGCTGAAGTAGCGTGCCCGAGGTCAGTCGGACTCGCCCCGAGAACGGGTCGGTGAGCCCCTGCAGTGAGGGTCGCGCCAACCAAAACGACATCGGCGCGCGCTCGGCCGGCCGCGCCAACGGCAAAATGTAGCTGCGCTCGATGAGGTGCGCTTCGAGCTTTCGATAGAGCTTCGCGCGCTCCGCCCGCTTCGGCTCCGACATCAACGATTGGCCCATCTCGGTCAACAGCGGGTCGGTCCACCCCACCTTCCCCAGCAGGCTCGTCAGGCCGTGCAGAAACGGATATGGCTCCTGGTTGGTCGTCGGTGAGCGCCAGCGAGCGAGAAACGCGTCCACCGATCGCGAACGAATGGCGCTGTTCATCGCTGATGGGCTCAGACGCACGAGGCGCACCTTGATACCGGCCTTGGCGAGCTGTTCGCGGAACATCTGGGCGACCGCTTGGAGCTCCTTATAGTGTCCGAAGCTGAAATCCGAGACCTTTTCGGAGAGTTTCGCCCCGCTGAGCAGTTTTTTGGCCTTGGCCAGGTCGTGTCTCGGCGCCCGCAGACCCTCATCATAGCCTTCCATCTCAGCGTCCAGAAATCGCGTGGCCATGCTCATGCCAGAGAACTTCGGCGCGAGCTTCTCCACGTCCAGCGCCGCCGCGATGGCCTTGCGCACCTCGAGCTGAAGCTGTGGGCGACCCTCGCCAGGCAAAAAGAACACGGCCTGCAACACCCTGCGGTTGGTCGGCGGATATTCCGCCGCGATGTTCAGCTCCGCGCGGGGGAATCGGGACTTCAGGGCCGGCCGGTCGGTGGTGAGGCCATCGAGCACCGTGGCCGCGACGTCTTCAGGGATCTCCACGACGTCGAGGGTCCCCTTCGCCAACCGCGACACCGAGGTGACCGTGTCGCGGACGACGCTGATGTCGATGCCATCGAGATAAGGAAATGGCTGACCGTCCGACGCTCTGTCCCAGTATCTCTCCCACCGCTTCAGGCTGAAGTGGAAGCCGGGCTTGGCCGCGTCGACCATAAACGGGCCGCTCCCGGGAGGTTGGGCGATGGACGTCAGGTCGATGCCAGGGCAGGTCTTCAGCTCGCGGGGCAGAAAACGGTTGATGGCGATGTTGTTGATCGCCCACGCCGACGGCCGACTAAGGGTCAGGGCCACGCCGCCGTCATCGGTCAGGGTCAGCCCTTCGATACGGTCGGCTTTTCCCGACAGGAACGGATCCAGGCCTTTCAGAGGCAGGCTTCGGTCCCTGCTGCCCCGCTCGATGCTGAACACCAGGTCGGCGGCCGTAGCCTGGCGGGGCTTACCCTCTGGCAGGCATCGGTGGGGGTGAAACCAGACCCCGTCGCGGAGGTACACGGTGAGCTGTGTGGCGTCCGCCGAGGTCGTCCATCGTTCGACGACTCCGGGCACCAGCGCGTCGGCTTCGGGATCGTAGCGGAGCAGCGTGTCGTAGACGACCGACAACACCTCGTAGTTGACCGACGAGACCCGCGTCGTCAGATCGTACATGGCGGTTCGCTGCCCCTCGACTCCCAGCCGCAGCACGCCGCCGCGTCGCGGGGAGGCGCTGAGCGCCGTCGGTTTCGCCCCCGCCCCAGGGTCGGCCTCGGCGTTGGCTTCCGACGCGTCTGAAGTGGCCAGCGGCGCGGGTCCCGGGTCGGGCGTGTCGGGGGGGCCGTCACCTGAGAGGATGAGCGCAACGACGACGCTGCCGATCAGCGCGAGCGACCCCACCAGCCCTCCGAGCATCCCCAACGATGACCGGCTGGAGGTCGGGGGCGGTGTCGCCGTGACGACCTCGTCGGACACCAGGTCCAAGGTGTCCTTGGACGGAAACAGCGCGTACAGCTGGAAGGGCTCCTTGATGTTCTTCAGCTCGACCAGGCCCAGGTCCTTGGCCCATGCCTCGCACTTTCGACGCACCTGGTTGAACACGGATTGGCTGACACAGATCGACCCCGGCGGGGCTTTGGGCTCCAGGCGGGCGGCGATGTTGACCGTCTCACCAAAGAGGTCATCACCTTTGATGATGACGTCGCCAAAGTGGATGCCCATGCGGACCCAGATCTGATCTTCGTCGACCTTCGACCCGTTGTGAGTCTCCAGCTCCCGCTGGACGTCCAGTCCGCACCGGACAGCGTTGACGGCGCTGGGGAACTCCACCATGTACGCGTCGCCGACGGTCTTGATGGTCCGCCCGCCGTGTGCATCCACCTGGCGATCAAAGATCGCGTTGTGGATAGCCAGCTTGCGCAATGCCCCTTCCTCGTCCCGGTCCATCTGGCTCGAATAGCCTTTGATGTCCGAAAACAGGAGCGCAGCGAGCTTGCGGTCGGTGCTGTTCATCGGCGTCAGCTTGCCCCCACGCCGTTCATGCGTCCAGCGCCGCGAGTCGCGACACGCGTTCGGCGTATTTTCGGTCTCTGGCAGGCGGCAGCTCGCCCAGGTGGGCGTCACAGAAGAACGAGAGCAGCTCGGTCTCCAGCACGCGCCGATTGTCGTCGAGCTCCGACGCCACGTCGTTTGCGAGCGCTGCTGCGAACCAGGCGTCCGCCAGCGCTTCGCAATGGGGCCTCAGCATCAACGCGGCCACGCCCGCGTCCTCTGAGGCCTCCGCGACGATAGCGGGGGTCGCTGCTCGCGCACGCTGCACCGCCTGCCGCGCCGGCGCGAGGGCGCGCCCCAGGGGGCCGCCGCCGTGCGCATCCAGGGCAGCGGACAGCTGCTCGAAGAAGGGGGCGGCCAGATGCGATTTGGCAAAGTCGCGGACGGTCTGCGCGACCAGCACGTTGTGGGTACCCTCCCAGTTCTCGTACACGACGTTGTCACGCAGCAGCCGCGGGAGCACCGAGAACGACTCGATGGCGCCGTTGCCCCCCAGGGTCTCGATGCCGGTCAGCACCACACGATGCGAGTGCTGGCAGCTGCGCAGCTTGACCAGGTTGACCGCCACCCGGTGGAACGCTCGCTCAGTGGCGCTGCTGCGCCCCGCTTCGATGACGTCGAGGCCAGCGGCGAGCTCCAGGCAGCCTGCCGTGACGGCCGCCGAGGTGGCCCGCATGGAAGCCAGCATGTCTTGCACCTGGGGGAAACGCCCGATGGGGGCGCCGAAGGCTCGCCGGCTGCTCCCGTAGGACTGCGCGATGAGGCAAGCGCGGCGCATGATCCCCGCGCACCCGGTGCTGTTGTAGAGCCGCGAGGTCGCGATGACCTCGGTCATCACGGTCAGGAAGCCATCGCTGACCGCGCCCACCGCGTATGCGACCGCCCCGTTGAAGTCGATCTCCCCGGACGGCATGGACCGCGTGCCGATCTTGTCCTTGAGGCGGCGAATGGAGAAGTGGTTGACGCCACCGTCTTCGAGCAGCCGTGGCACGAGGAACAACCCTAACCCACGGGTGCCTCGCTGCTGCGGGTCGAAGCGCGCCGTCATCAACATGACGTCGGCGTCCGCGTTCGAGCAGAACCACTTCTCGCCGTGGATCCGCCAGCGCGTCGTCCCCAGCGCCTCGCCGTCGGCCAGCGCCACCACCGCGTTCGCTCCGACGTCCGAGCCGCCCTGCAGCTCGGTCAGAAACTGCGCGCCATCCAGTCGGTCCTCGTAGCGCGGCGTCAGCAGGCCCGGGAGGAAGCGCTCCTTGAGCTCGGGGGAGCCCGCCGCCCGGAGCGCCTTTACGGCGCCGGCGGTGCAGGCTACCGGGCAGTTGTGTCCGGCCTCGCCGACGTGGCTCGATAGATAGAAGGCCGCCTGGGCGTGCAGGTTTTGGTGCGTCGGTGCGGCGTACGCCGCGATGACGTGACCATCCTCGTAGATGGCCTTACCGCAGTCGTGGTAGCTGGGGTGGTGGGCGATGGCCTCGGTGCGGTCACCGACACCGGACCAGCGATCCAGCCGCGGCAGGTTGCCCCCGAGGTTGTTTATCGTGGCCGCCCGGTCCAGGGGGCCGGCGACCACCGCCCCGAAGTCCTCGAGCTGGGACACCCGCGCTGCCTCGAGGGGGCCCAAGCGCATCAGCAAGCGCGCGAGCTGATGGTCCGCCAGGTAGAAGTTCTCCGGCTGAACCGCCAGCCAACGACGCAGGTCGGCGCGAGCGTCGTGCGGTTGTCGCGGGCTCATGAGTGGATCTCCAGACGCTAATAAGGACTCCTTCTACCCTACCGCAGACACGGTGACTATGCCCGGAGACCCGCCTCGCATCGGTCGCGTTTTGCCGATGACTGAGCCGTCATTCATTTTTTCGTTGAGGCCGGCCGGGGACCGACCTAGGCTGTTCGCCGCGACAGCAGACTGACCGCATCAAAGGAGTGGACGGCCGTGGGTGAGTTCGCCATCGACATGAGAGACATCCGCTTCAACCTGTTCGACTGGCTCGACATCGGGCAGCTGACCCGGTTCGAGCGCTGGGCGGATTACGACGCCGAGATGACCAGCGACGTCCTCGGTGCCTGCTTCGACCAGGCTGCCAACCTGCTCTACCCGCTGAACGCGCTCGGAGATCGGGCGGGTCTGAAGGTCGTCGATGGGCGAGTGATCCTCCCCGAGGGCTTCCAAGAGGCCTATGATCAATACTGCGCTGCAGGTTGGATCGGTCTGTCACATAAGCCCGAAGACCACGGCATGGGGTTTCCGTTTTCGGTGACGGCGGCGGTTCAAGAGATCTTCACCGCAGCGAACCTGTCGTTTCTGTTCACCCCCGGGCTGACCAGTGGCGCCGTGGGCCTGGTGACCGCCTTCGGCACCGAGGAGCAGAAGGAGCTCTACGTCGAGAACATGATGACCGGCACGTGGTCGGGGACCATGGCGTTGACCGAGCCGCAAGCGGGGACGGCGGTGCCCGATCTGAAGACCATGGCGTATCCGCTGGATCCCGAGCGCGGGACATACAAGATCAAGGGGCAGAAGATCTTCATCTCGTCGGGGTCCCACGACTTGACGGAGAACATCGTCCACATGGTGCTCGCGAGAGTCCACGGTGCTGCTCCCGGCAGCCGCGGGGTCAGCCTTTTCATCGTACCCAGCGAGAAGGTCAACCATGACGGCAGCCTCGGCGGCTCCAACGATGTCGGCTTGATCGGCATCGAACACAAGATGGGCATTCACGCCTCGCCGACCTGTCAGCTCGCCTTTGGCGAGAATGATGACTGCGAAGGTTGGCTCATCGGAGGGGAGGGCAACGGGCTTCGCTGCATGTTTCAGATGATGAACGAGGCGCGAATCTCGGTGGGGATTCAGGGCCTCGGCCTGGGCGCGGTGGCGTACCAGAAGGCGCTGGCCTACGCCAAAGAACGCGTTCAGGGGGTTCGGATCCAAGACTCTCGCAAGGCGGACGCCGAGCGCGTGGCGATCATCGAGCACCCCGACGTGCGTCGGAACCTCATGTACATGAAGGCCGTCAACGAAGCCTCCCGGGCCATGGTGCTCTATGGCGCCTACGCGGCGGACCGGATGGAGGTGGTCGAGGACGACGCCGAGCGCCGAAAGTGGGAACATCAGCTCGAGATATTTACGCCCATCATCAAAGCGTGGTGCTCCGACGAGGGCTTCAAGACCACCGAGCTAGCGGTTCAGGTCCACGGTGGCTACGGCTACTGCAGCGAGTACGAGGTCGAGCAGTACATGCGCGACGCAAAGATCGCGTCCATCTACGAGGGCACCAACGGGATCCAGGCGTTGGACTTGCTCGGGCGTAAGGTGGCGCGCAGCGGCGGGGTCATGCTCATGACCGTGCTCAACGAGCTCAACACGTTCCTCACGGGCGCGGCCGACGGCACCTTCGACGCCGAGGTCGAGACCCTGGGGAAGGCCCGCGACGCGCTGGCCCAGACGGCCATGGGTTTTGGCAAGCGGATGATGAAAGGGGACATCGGTTACGCGGCGCTGCACGCGACCCCGTTCTTGCAGATGTTCGGTGACGTGGTGGCCGGCTGGATGCTCCTGAGCCAGGCGGTTCGAGCCGAGCAGCTGTACAAAGAGCGATTGGAGAAGATCCACGTCGACGAGATGGACGCTGACTTCGGCCAGACCTTGCAAGACGACTCCGAAGCGCGCTACCTCCACGGCAAGGTGCAGACCGCGCAGTTCTTCATTCACCAGGTGGTGCCGCGGGTCCTCGCGCGCCGCGCATCCATCGAGTCAAACGACCGCTCGGCCCTGGACGCGGTGCTCTGACCGTTGGCTCGGCGCCAGCCCTGACGCCCCCGGCCGGGAGACAGGTCGGGCACGGGCACGCGCACGGCCACCACCGAATCATCATTGCCGCCGAGGCCATCCAACCCCAGTGTTCGATTGCGTCCGATCACTGTGGGCGGATGGTCTCGCCTAGGCGCATAGGCGCATAGGCGCGAGACCTCTTCCTACGGGCATCGTGACTCTGTTGGACAGACCCAAACGAACCCTGGGATAGGAGCTCGTATCGCGTGGGGCCTCGCGCTGCCGGGCATGCTCGACAAGATGTGGCGCCAACAGACCGGTTGGGAATGTTTTCTACACCCGTCGTGTCCGTGCTCCCTTACGAGCGGCGGCGAGTGACCAGCAGGCCGAGGACCGTCAGCGCCAGGATGACAGGGGCAGGGAGATCCGAGCTGCCGGCGGCGCAACCGTCCGCGCTCGCGCTGCCCGACGGGTTCAGGGGATGGTCTGCGTAAGCCCCCGGATCGCTGCACTGCCCAAAGTCCGGTGTGGGCACGCCCTCGCGCTCCAACGGCTGCAAGTCCGTCTGCTGGTGGCAAACGACTTCGCCTTCCGCGACGACCGAGTCGTCGATCATGCTGACAGCGTCGACCCTTACGCAGGCCGGGAAAGCCCCTTCGTCAAAAGCGACCTGCACCGACACCGGGTTGGCGCTTGGCGTCGCTCGGGCCGAACCGACGTCACGTTCGAGCCACCCGAAAGGAGGGCCTTTCGCGACGCGATGATAGTAGCTGTTGCCGGTGCTGGTCGGGGTGTAGGTCACGTCGAC
>JAAZYN010000360.1 GCA_014239625.1 Myxococcales bacterium
GCCTGATCCGGAGTCGCGTCGGGTAGGGCCTCGGGGCCGTGGTCCGGGGCCGGCTCGGGCATGCTCTCGACTTCCTCGACCGGCGACGAGGTGCTCGGGGTGATGGTCAGGGGCAGGAGGTTGCTGCCGTTGCCGTCAGGGTTCTTGACGCTCACCAGGTGGGTCCCCACCGGAGCGTCCGAGGCCAGCCCCAAGGTCATCGCGTCGGCGGCCTTCCACTGCGCGTCGAGCCAGGTCACCGGGGACTCACTGACGAGCGCCGTCGCGCCGTCCTGAAAGTTGTGACCCGTCAGCGCCACGTCGATCCCCTGTGCGGCCGTCGTCGGAGCCAGGTAGAGGAGCTCCGGAGCTGGCAGGACCGCGACCTCACCCCCGATGAGCACCGTCAGGAGGTTGTTGCGCTCGGTCACCTCGGCCACCGCGCCGGTGGAGTCCAGCTCGATCGTGATCCACTGTGGCAACGTAGACGCGGTGTACGCCATCGACACGGTGGTGTGCTTCGGGATCAGGTCGTTTGGCGCCGCGATATCATCCACCTGACCGCTGGCCAGCGGTGCTCCGGTGACCGAGGTCCCCTGGTGGACGACGATGTCGCTTAGCGGCGCGTCGGCGCTGCCGATGTTGTGGACGGTTACGGACAGGCTCCCGCTGGCCGGGTCGTAGGTCACGTCACGGGAGGCGACGCCGAGGTCCGGGAGCAAGGGCGTGGCGACGCTGCCGGGGCTCACCTGGGTGATCCGAATCGCCGTCACGGTGCGGCCCTCCAGCGTGAAGAAGACCGGGTCACCTCGATGCTGGTGAGTGAACGGTATGGACTCGCTGACCGCTCCAGCGTCCAGCGCGAGCCCGGCCGCGGGCCCGACCTCCAGCAGGTACTGTCCGCCGACCTCGAGGCTCCACAGGTTCATCCCCACGGTCCGGGCTTCGTCGGCGAAGAGGTATGCCGTCCCCGCCAGCCCCGTGGTGGACGCTTCGTGCATGGCGGCCGCGAACAGGCGCGTGGTGTTCGACCAGGTCACCGACTGGACCGGCAGCCCGAAGTACACCTGAATGACGTCGGCGCCCAGGTAGAAGGAGACCTCGCGAGCGATACCGGGGACCGCGATGCGGTCGGTCATGAGACCCTCCGTCGTCCGATACGGCCACGACGCCGCCAGGGTCTCTGGAACCTCCAAGAGCTCCTCGATCTGCGAGGCGTCCGTCGGATCCTGGCGCCACCGCGCCCACGTCTTCGCGAACGCGTCGAGGTAGGTCTGATACTTGGCCTCGGTGTTGCCCGTGGCGCGGACGAACTCGGCCACGGAGTCGGTCATCGCGGCGGACAGCTTCCCCCCCGCCCAGGCTGCGTCCTGACCCGCTGGCGGGGCGTCTGGGAGGTTGGGCGCGCCGGCCGCGGTGTAGGTGTTGCCCAGACCGACCAGGGCGTCGAACGGTTGCTTGAACGTATCGTCGCCGGTCTGCAAGAAGAGCAACGCCGACATGTTGTAGAGGTAATACTGGTATTTGGGGAACTCGTAATACATGCCGTGGGGTGAGCTCTTGCCCCACCAGGTGCCTCCAGGGGCGCCAAGCTCGCCTTCGACCATCGAGGAGGCGGGCACGTCGGCCGAGGTGATCCCGCTGGGGAACACCCCCGCGGGCTTGCCCTTCGCCGTGCCGGCGGCGTGGGTGATCCATGACCGGATCCAGTCGTCGAGCGCGCCCTGGGCTGTCGGGTTGGCGTTGTACCAGAGCAGCCACGGCACCGGCGCGACGGCCCGTCCGTTCAGCGGGATGTCCACGCTGTGGCCGGGGTTGATGCCGATCTGATTGGCGCCGTAGTGGTTCGATTTGAACAGCGTCGTGCCGTCGGACAGATCGTGGAGAAAGAAGCTGTCAAAGGTCAGCGTGGTCTTCAAGATCCGCTCGATCCCTTCAGGATCGCCGTAGCGGAGCATCGGGTACAGGTGGAGGCTGTTTCCGGTGGGCTCTGCGGAGTGCTCGGCGTCCGCGTAGGCGATCTCGAAGGCCTTGTCGGTGTGGATGACACCGGACTCCCAGATCCCGTCGATCAGGCGTAGGCCTCCCTCTTCGGAGATCTTGGAGGCGCCGTCCAGGACCCAGCCCATGATGGCGAACAGGCCCACCAACTCCACGTCGTCGCTCCAGCCCCCGCCGATGGATCCGGGGGTCTCCCCATAGGGGTTGTCGGCGTCTTTGATCTGGCGGTGGATGATCCACCACTCCGACAGGTCCAAGGTGGTGTTGAGCGCCTGAACCAGGGTGCGCGCCCAGTCCGGACCCTCTCCCAGGATCGCTGGGTCGCCCCAGTCGATGAACGTCCACGGCCCGAACGTGTTGTCCCACTTGTCGGTCGCGTAGAGTTTTATGTACGGGTTCACGTCGACGTACTCGTCCATGGACTGCGCGACCCACTGGGCCCGCTCCCAGCTGGCCGAGCAGCGCCGGGGATCCAGGCCTCCCCGGTTTCGGAACCACAGGGTCTGACCTTTGCGGAAGTACGGGTGGTCGCTCGCCCAGTGCTCGACCAACGCGTTGGCGCGTCCCATGTTTTCGCTGGCGGAGGGGTTGCCGTACGCCAGCGCGGACCGGAAGCCGTGAGCTTCCTGGGCCATCGCGAGGTCCCGAGCCAGCCTCGCCCAGGCCCAGTGTTCGGGGGTCCAGGTCCCCTCATCGGCGGGCAAGGCGCCGTTGACGAGCGCCTCGGCGTCGCCCAGGAGCGTCTCCTCACCGCTCCACAGGGCGGGGTGTCCGGCGAGCCAGAACAGGGCGTTGGCCTTCGCCACCGCGAGGTCATCGTCGCCCGCCGTGTCCAGAGCCTCCAGCGCTCCCTGAGCGGCCGCGACGTCGCCTCCGTTGATCCCATCGAGGGCGCTCTGGAGGGCCGCCTGCACACCGCCGTCGTGCGCCATCACGGCGCCGCTGGAGGTCTCCATGAACAGCGGCCAGTCGGCCGCCAGGGTGGCGGTGAGCGCCTGGAGAGGGGCCACCGAGAACGGCGGCGCGATGATCTTGGTCTGGGGCCCGTTTCCGGTGGGGTCCGCGCATTGGTCGACCTCGAAATCCCAGGTGATGGGAGCGTCGCTCCCGGGCATCGCGGACAGGGTGACGTCGATGACCCCCGACGACCCATCGACCCGTAGGGTCACAGGCGTGGCGTAGCCGAAGAACGGGTAGGTCCAGTTCTCCGGCGGGGCGAGGTTGCCACGGACGATGTTGATGTCGCTGCGCTCGAGATCATAGGTCTGGTCGTTGGCCTGAACCCGCACCTGGTAGCGGCCTTCGGTGAGCTCGCCCACCCACAGGGTGACATCATAGCTGCCGGGCGCGACGTCCATGCGGAAGGTCATGGTCTGGTTGTCGACCAGCGCGTCCTGGGTGGCGTCGCTCAAGACCGTGGAGGGGATCCCCTCCTGCAGCGTCACCTGGCGCCCGAACAGGGTCCAGGTGTGCCCCTTGGCGTCCACCGACGACCGCGGGGCGACGGTGAACCCGTAGCCCTGAACGCTGTCGTAGTCGGTGTCCGCGTCGACCGCGGTGAAGCCCCACGCCGTGTCGGCGCCGGGCGGCTGAAAGTCGTAGCGATAGACTTGCGCGTTGGCCGCCGTGCACGTCAAGAACGCGATGAGCGCTGCGGTCGAGGAGATGGTCAAAGCGCGTCGATAAACCGTCATGGTGCCTCCGGGGATGCTCGTCTCCGGCTTGAACACGGACCCGCGCCAAAAGTTGCGAAGAAACTGTCCCCGCGATGGCCTGCTCGCCCCGGGGGTGTTCAGGTGCGGGCTATGGCGCGGTGTTCGATGCTGGGAGGCCAGCCGTGGTCCCCCCGTGCGCTCCTGGTCGTGGCAGGCCGCTGAAAAGCGGCCCGCGAGGGAGGGCGCTGGGGCGGGCGGTCTCGGACGCGGCGGTGGTCAGGGGTTCTCGATGGTGACCAACTGAAGCTGCTGCTTGAGGAGGTTGTTGGGGAGGGTCTCCCACCAAGCGATGTACAGCCAGCCCTCTACGATGTGGGCGCGCATCCGGTGATCCAGCAGCGTGGCGTCCGGGGTGGTGGGGATCGGTGCGGCCGATCCCCAGCTCGTCCCCTCATCGGGGCTGGACATGTAGACCGTGTCGCCGTAGCCGAGTTTGGCCTCGGTCCCCGACGCATGGAGGACGCCGCTGCGGCCAGGGACCAGCGCGACGTTGGCCTTGACGCTCGGCAGCACGGTGGGCGCGGTCCACGACAGGCCGTCGCTGCTGGTGACCATGTGGGCTTCCGCGTCCGTGCCCTGAAGCGGCCGGTGCCACGCCAACTTCAGCATACCGGTCAGGGTGAGCACCAGGGTGGGCTTCAGGTAGTTGGTCTGGCCCAGGACCTCGCTCACCGCTCCGTTGGTCAGGGAGGTCCCACCGACCGTGGTCGCGTCCTCCCACGACAGCCCCAGATCGGAGGTCCGTCGGACGTGGATCTGGTTGGCGTTCAAGCCACCGGCCTGCAGCGCCACCACCAGATCGTTGGCGTCGGTAAAGGCGGCCGCCGAGACCGTCGCCGTGGTACCCGCAGGGTCTACCGGGACGGCGCTCGCCCAGCTGTCGCCGTCGTCGTCGCTGCATCGCATGCGCACATCTTGTGCGTGTTGCCACAGCGCACACATGGAGCCCTGCAACCCCCTCGCGAGGTAGGGGCGCCAGACATTTGCAGGGGCCTCGGCCAGGAGCACGTCCGAGCCGGCGAGGTCGGCCTGGGAGGTCTTGCGGAAGTACACTTGCTCGGAGCCCGCGTCCTCGTCGCGCCAGATGAAGAAGTAGGTCGGGCCGGCCTGGGCGAGGTCGCCCCCAGCGGTGATGCCCTGCGGCGGCAGGCCCGCTTTTAGCACCACGGGCGCCGCGAACGCCGTGGTGGACGGGTCCGAGACGCTCAGCAGGAGATCCACCGAGCCGTCGGTCTTGGCGCCCCGCCAGAAGACGCTCACTTGACCCGCCGCCGCCGTCATGCCGTGG
>JAAZYN010000361.1 GCA_014239625.1 Myxococcales bacterium
TCCTTGATTGTTTCAGCGCGCCTGGCCGGCTGTCATCACGGCCATCGCGATGGCGAGATCCTGAACCGCCACGCCCGTCAGGTCGGCCACGGTGACCTGTTGGGCGTCGCGACGACCGGGCGCTCGGCCTCCGACGACGTCGCCGAGCTCCACCACCGCCGCGTCGTTCAGCGCGCCGCTGGCTCGAGCCCGAAAGACCTCGCCCCGGGTTCGACTTTGGGCGACGCTGTCGGAGATCACGTGGGCGGTTGTCAGGATCTCGGACTCCAGCTCCTGCTTGTGGGCCGTGTCCGAGCCCACCGCGGTGATATGAGTGCCGGGGCGAATCCAGGCCCGTCGCAGCAACGGCTCCTGAGACGGGGTCGTGGTGACGATGAGGTTGGCTCGGTCTGCGACCTGTTCGGGGCCGTCGGCCGCCTCCACCTCGAGGCCCAACTCGCGAGCTTCCGTCAGGTAGGCCTCCAGGTGGGTCGAATCTCGGCCCCAGGCGACCAGTCGCCGGCACTTCACCTCGCCGAGCAGCTGCACGAGTTGCTCTCGAGCTTGAATTCCCGTGCCGATCATACCGATCGCCGAGACCTCTGTCGGCGCTAGATGCCGTGCTGCTACGGCGCCCGCCGCGCCGGTGCGGATGTCGGTCAGGCGCCCCTCGTCGAGCAACACGGCCGACGGAACGCCCGTCAGCTGATCGAACAGCAGCATCATCCCCTGGCACGATGACAGCCCCTTTTCCGGGTTCTCGTAGAAGCCCGAGGCGATCTTGACGACGTAATGGCTCCCGCTCCTGAGGTATCCGTATTTGATGTGGACGTCCCCGGGGGGGGCGTCGAACGTCAGCTCCCCGACCGGAGGGATCACCGCCATGCCGCGGGAGTAGTGATCAAAGGCCTGCTCCATGGCGGCCACGAGATCCAGGCCCACCAGCCGCGCCTCGATGTCGTCGCGGGTCAACACGAGTGGTCTCATCCCAGCACCTGTCGTAGTCGATCCACTCCGATATTGGCGCCGCACAGGACGATCACCACGCGCTTGCCAGCGTAGGCGGCCGCGCTCTGGAGAAAACCGGCGACGGCGACCCCCGCCGCACCCTCGATGAGCATGCGGTGGTGCTCTATCACGGCTTTCATGGCCGCAGCGATGGCCGCCTCGTCCACCAGCACGCTCCTGTCGATGACCCGCTGGCACACGTCGAAGGTGATCGAGCCTGCCTCCACGCCGCCGGCCGTCCCGTCGGAGAGGGTGTCGAAGCAGGGCACATCGAGGATCTCGCCTGCCTCCAAGCACGCGTGCATCGCGGGGGAGCGCTCGGGCGACGCAGCGACGAGCTCAACCCTGCCGAGGGCCGACTTGAGGTAGGTCCCGATGCCGCCGATGAGGCCGCCGCCGCCGAGTGACGTGAAGACAGCGTCGACGCCGCCGAGCTGCGCCGCGATCTCCAACCCGACCGTCCCCTGGCCCGCCATGACCTCGCGGTCATTGTACGGTGGGATGTACGCGCTACCGGTGCGCTCCGCGTGCCGTCGCGCGTGGGCTTCGGTCTGCACGCAGTCATCGCCGGCGACCTCGACCCGCGCGCCGTAGCTGGCGATGAGCTCGATCTTGGTCCGAGACGCCACAGCCGGGACGAAGACCTGCGTGTCGAGGTCGAGTCGGCTCGAGCCGTAGGCGACCGCGGCTCCATGGTTACCGCTGGACGCGGTCACCACGCCGGCTTTACGAGCCGCCGGCGGCAAGGATGACAGCTTGTTTAGTGCGCCACGAGCTTTGAACGAGCCGGTCACCTGTTGGTTTTCGAGCTTGAGATAGACCTCGCCGCCGCTGACTCGGCTCAACAACGCCGAGCGCTCCACCGGCGTGCGCCGGACGTGCGGCGCGATCCGTGCCGCGGCCTGTTCGATCTCGGATGCAAGGGTGGACATGTCGTGTCGTCCGGCTTTGGCGAAAGGTTCGAGGCCTCCAGGGCCAACGCGGGCTCGCGCGCCACGTTCGCCGACAAGGGCTCGCGGACTCGATGGGGGGCGGGTGCCCGCATCGATGACGTGTGCCCATACCA
Organism: Myxococcales bacterium; assembly: GCA_014239625.1. Classification (GTDB taxonomy): domain Bacteria; phylum Myxococcota_A; class UBA9042; order PHBI01; family JAAZYN01; genus JAAZYN01. Next base: position 2,054 of record JAAZYN010000361.1, read on the forward strand.
CGGTTGTCCCAGCCAACCAATCGTCGCGGGACCGCCAGGGAGCTGGAAGGGTCAATGATTACCAGGCGCTATGTTTTTCAGTGGCAGCCCCGGGGCGGGGAGCCTGGGGGTGCGAGAGCCCTCCGTCGCGTGACCATCGGTCGCAGCATCAACGACCCGGGCTGGCTTCTGCAGCAGGGGTCATCCAACCCGCGGATCGCGCCCGCGACGCTCCGCTCGATCGCCGCCCCAGACGGTCACGCCCGGCGACGCGATGACCTCGTCGGCGACGAGACGCTTGCTGCGGTATGGGTCCCCGACTTAGCGTTCGGCATGCCCCCTGGTACACGAGCCTCTGCACTGGCCGTCCTGGCCTCCAGCCTCGCGCTCGCGCTGGTGCTTGCGCCGCCGGTCGGCGCGGCAGAGCCGGAGGAGGGCACCACAGTCGTTCGGCCGACCCCGAGCCCCGAGCAATGGGCGCCTCCATCCGCCGTCATCGGGAGCGACCGGTTGACCGGCGCAGGGGTTGACGTGCCTCGAGTGCTCCAGGAAGAGGCCGGCTTGCGCGTGACCCGCCTCGGCGGCTTGGGAGCCTTCTCCCTGCTCAGCGTTCGTGGCTCGACGGCGGATCAGGTCCGGCTCTTCCTCGACGGGATCCCGTTGAACACCGCCGAAGGGGGGCCGGTGGACCTGTCCACCCTGCCCCTGGGGCCCATCGGCGCGGTTCACGTCTATCGAGGCTCGAGCCCAGTGCTGTTCGGCTCCAGCGCGATCGGCGGGATCGTCGACATACGGACCCGGGGCCTCGGTGAGCGCAAGCTGGAGCTACAGGTCGGTGGCGGCTCCTTTTGGACCCGCTCCGCGCGAGGGTTCTATGGAGACGGTGGCGACACGGCCGCGGTCGGGATCTCCTGGGATTACTCCGGGACCCAGGGTGACTTCCGGTACCGCAGCGACAACGGTACCGCCTTCGATCCCACCGACGACCTCACCCTCACTCGCCAGAACAATCGCTTCGACCAGGTCGCGGGGCTCATCAAAGCGCAGCTCCGCCCTTCGCCTGGCGTCCTGGTGACTGTCCTGGACCTGTTGACCTGGTCACGCCGGGGCCTTCCTGGGAGCGGCCTGTTCGAGACCCAAGCCAGTGGGCTGGAGCGCACGCGAAACCTACTCGGCGCGCGCCTCGAGATCGCGCGGATGCCCATCCAGATCGCCCTCAGCGGCTATGTGGCCTGGTCGCGCACCGACTTCCGCGATCCGCTCTTTGAGATCGGATTGGGTGGCGGCCGCGCCGTCAAAGAGAGCTGGGTCCCGGGGGCCAACTTGGCCCTCCGCGCGCCTATCGCGCTGGACGCTGACGAGGACTGGACATTGACCCCCCTGGTCACCGCCGGGTACCGGCTGGAACGTCATGAGCCTCGCGGCGCGCCAACGCGCCTGCGCCACGTGCTGAACACGGCGGCGGAGCTCGATCTCAACGCCAAACCGCTGCGCTCACATCTGGTGGCGTCGATTCGCTACGAGGGTGCGCTTCAGGACAACGCAGACCTCCCGAGCGTGGGGGCTCCGGTGACTGAGCCGAACCACCACGGGGCCTCATTTCGAGCGGCGCTGGTTCAGGACTCCATCCCGGACACTCGGTTGACGTTGAGCGCCTCGCGGGCCCTCCGCCTTCCCAGCCTCTACGAGCTCCACGGCGACAACGGCTATGTCCTCGGCAATCCGGAGCTCGTCCCGGAACGAGGCCTGTCTCTGGAGCTGTCGGCGACCCACTTCGCGACGTGGGTCGGCGACGCGACCATGCTCAAGTTCGAGCTGGCGGGGTTCATCACCTGGACCGAGGACCTCATTCAGTTTGTGCAGAACGCCCAGAACGTCGCGCGTCCAGAGAACGTGGACCAGGCTCGGGTCGCAGGCGTGGAGGTGGGGGTCGCGTTGGATGCGCTGCGGCACTTGAGAGCCCGGGCCGCGATGACCTGGTTGGACACGGAGAACACCGGCGCCATCGCCGCCCGGAGTGGCAAGCGCCTGCCGTTTAGGCCGCAGTGGTCGGTGTTCGGCCGCCTCGAGGGGTATCATGACGTCGGGACGGCCGCGGCCGGGGAGGTCGGGATCCGCTTGGAGCTCGACTACACCGCCGGCAACGTGCTCGATCACGCCAACCTCGTCAGCGTCCCGAAGCGCCTGATCATCGGTGTCGGCGCGCACGCGGAGTTCTGGCAGCGACAGCTGAGGCTGGACGTCGATGTGCGCAACGTGACCGGCGCGACCGTTCAGGATCTCGCCGGATTCCCCCTACCTGGCCTGGCGCTCCACGTCGCGCTGCGTTGGAGCCCGCGTTTGGGCGATTGACTCACCGGGGGTTCCAGCCAGGTCGGGGTGCCTGGGGGCGAGAGAGCTCAGCGCACTCCGGGCTGTCTCTGCGCTCTGATTTGCGCAGCTGGATCCGCGTAAACGCTCCGGCCGCCGCATACGGTCGGCACGAGTGCCGGCGTTTTCATCCGGGCAGGGCGCCGCCTCGTGCGCTGCCAGCGCTGGCCCGCCTCGGTCCGGGGGCGCGGCCGCACCCGCTGACGCCCTGGCGCATCGGCAATGGGGGTACACCCAAAGGAGAGATGACGTGGTCGACATCAACGCCGCTCCGCTGGGAGATTCGGCCGTCCCGTCACTCGAAGTCCGCCCGATCGACGGGCAGACCACGCGATCGGTGGCCGTCGTGTTCATCGCGACGGCCCTGGTCGGTGCCATCGCCGCCGCGGCCAGTGATGGTGTGACCGAGCTTTGGGGAGCCTCGGTCCCCATCGGCGCCGCGATGATCGCCTTCGCCATCAACTGGCTCGCCTGCGTCCCAGCATTTCTGGCGCGCACCGAGCACTACTACGACCTGACGGGGAGCCTCACCCACTTGACTGTCGTCGCTGTCGCGCTGGTCGGCGGGAC
>JAAZYN010000362.1 GCA_014239625.1 Myxococcales bacterium
AGCGCCTGCCCATCCGAAGGTTGCAGCCGAAGTCTGGTGAGAAATGCGGGCTAGACCTTGCCCCAACCGCGCCAGTTCTTCACCGTCACATACTTGGTCAGGTGGAAGCGGGCGTCGTTCATGAACTTCCGGAGCGGTTTCTTTTTTCGGTCTGACGGGTGCCACTGGTGCAACATCGCCGTGTCGTCATGGACCCACGCCTCGGTAAATCCGGCGCGGGCGGCACGAAACCGCATGTCGGTGTCCTCGAGTCCCCAGAACTTGTACCCCTCGTCGTAGCCGCGCAGGGCGCCGACGCGCTCCTTGCTGGCCATCTGGCAGGCGCCGGTGCCGAGGCGCTCGCGAAACGAAGCCTGGTCGAGGAGCCGAGGAAAGTCGTCGCGCTCCCAGGGCTGCTCTGGCACGGTCTCGGAAAGGTCGCGACAGCGGCACATGACCATCGCCTGACCTCGGTGCCGCTCCTGTGCGTCGGCCAGGGCCTGGACGAAGTCAGGGCTGAAGATCATGTCGGCGTCGGTGCAGAACACGTACCGCCCGCGGGCCGACCGGATGCCGATGTTGAGTGCCTTGGATCGGTTCCAGATCGCGTCGGTCGCGCTGCACACCACGCGCGCATCGTGGCGTTCGCCCAGCTCCCGAAGCTCCGCGCTGAACGACGGGTCGCTACCGAAATCGCTGAGCACGATCTCCAGCTGGTCGGCCGGGAAGGTCTGCCAACGAAGAGAGCGCAGGCAGTTGTCCAGGCGTGTCCCGCCGCGGTTGCGGAGGGGGATGATGGCTGAGATCAGCGGGGAGCCAGCGGCCATGGCACGCTACTACCACTACTTGAGCTGGCTGTATGAGTAGAACCCATTTCCGGACATTTTTCCCTGCGGTGAGCGAAGCGCCCAATGGGCCAGGAAGCGAAACGTCCATGGTTTGGCGAAGCGCTCGGCGATGGCGCGCTCGAATTTCGACAGGTTCTTGAAGTCGTCGTACACGGCGACGCGCTTGTTCGCCTTGACCACGCCTTTGATCGCCGCGTCGTCCAGGCCCTGAAAGTGGACCAGCCGAGGCACGCCGTAACCTGACTCGACGTGGGGCTCAAGAGCCTCCGTGCGGACCGTCAGCCGCGGTGCATCGACCAGCACTTCCCCGTCGCGCACGCACACCAGCCAGCCCTGCGTCTTTCCGCCGAAGATCGAGGAGCGTTGAAACGCGGACAACGCAAAGGTGCCGTTCTTGTCGACATCTCGCACATCGACGAAGCGCTTGGCCATCATGTATGGAGCGACGTTCCCCGTGCGCTTCTCCGCAAAGGCCCAGCCGGTATGCACCCTCTCCGTGGGTTGGTCACCGGTCTTCGTTGTGACTTTGACCTCGAGCCGCGCGTGCGGCGCGATGAGCGTGGTGGCGAAGTACTTGCCTTTGCCAAAGTCTGCCGAGCCACCAGACGGGCTCATCGGGGCCACGGTCGTCGTGAGTGTGATCGTGATCCGCACCGCGGCGTTCGCGGCGGCCCATCTTACCACCTTGGTGTCGCCCTCGATGCTCGCAGAGACCCCGGCCACCTCTGGGATGGTCACGTCCAGGGCGCCGCCCTTCGTGGACCACTTGCCACGCTCGCGGCGGATGGTCACTTTGGCCGGCGCCATCCCTGCTGGAGCGATGGACACGTTCATCTTGGCCATCTGGTCGGCGGTCGCCAAGTTGGTGACGAACAGCCGAGCGTAAACAAAGCCGCCATCGTCGAGGACGCCGCGCACGTGCACGCTCTCGCTGAAGCCACCGGCATCGCGGTTGGCCTTGGTGGCTGAGCCCAGGGCCAGGTCAGCGTCGGTCAGCGTTGTGCCGCTCTTGATCAGCGCGGTTTGGGACGAGGCGCAGCCCGCGGACGAGAGCAGGGCCAGCACGGAAATGGCGAAGGTGCGGCGAAACATGCGGAACCTTAGCGCCGGCGGGTGCGTGATGCCAAGGGAGCGACCGCACGACGCGACCTGCCTACTATCGGATCGGCCCGATGGCAGGCGCCGTTCAGGTACCGCCCCGGGAACCCTCAGCGAGACGTGCGTCAGCGGCGTTTGCGGGGACCATCGTCTCTGCACGGACCACTCGCGCGTCGAATCGCTCGACCGGTTCCGCGACGAACGACGCGGAGGGCCCAACGTCGCTGATGGGCCAGCTCCACATCGTTGGGGGCGACCGGCTGGCATCGCAGCCACGCCGGGCGGTTCGTCAGCCCCACACCACCTCCCCCAATAGTCTCATCCGGCTCAGCAAGGGAGCAGAGCCCGCCGGCGAGCGCTGAACCGCAGCCTCGGCTCAGGACCCTGGCGCGTAGAAGCCGTTGAGCTCGGGGCTGACGTACGGGCGGTAAGCGATGGACCACGGTTCGACTTTGGCCTCTCCGTTCAGGTACCGGACGGTCAGCGCCTTGGGGTCGACGCGACGGTAGCTGGAGTTCAGCGGAAGGTCTTCGTTGAGGCTCCCGCCGGCCGAGAAGATGGTGACCACCACCTGGTCGTCATCCTGGTAGGTGACGCCGTAGCCGTCATTGAGCTTCTCGTGGCCCCGGATCATGGTGTGGCACCCGATGCGCTCAAGAAATGCCTTGCTCTGGTGCCGCCCGAACGAGAAGCGAGTGGCGCGCTCCTGCAGCTCCTCGGGCACCACCTCGGTGTCACTCGGGTCTCCCCACATCATGTCGAGGCGGACTGGTTGGGCGTTCAAGCTCGACAGATCGGTGAAGTGTTCTCGCATGGTCTTGTCCTTGGGTACTCCCCCGTGGACAAAAAGAATCTGATCGAAGATGAGGGCCGTGGGGAGGGCGTCGAAGAGGTTCTTGTAGGCGATCTGATGTTCGTAGGAGGAGTGGGCCTTCAGATCGTTCAGCGCTTCAGCCGGGCGCACGGCCGGCAGGACCTCTCCGTTGAGGTCAAAGAGCATCTCGTGGTTGCCGCGCAGGATGAAGACGTGGTCCGGCGCGGCCCTGAAGAGCTCCAGCGCCCCACGGAGCACCCCCTGGAAGCTGAACAGCCCCCGATCTACATAGTCGCCGAGCAGCACCATCGCGGGGCGCGCCACGCTGCTTGGATCCTCTTCCCAGGCCGCCACGCGCTCGAAGAAGCGGGACTGGATGACGGCTGCTTTGAGACAGCTGTAGCAGCCGTGGAGGTCGCCGAGGACGGTGAGCTCCCAGCTCTCGTCGGGCGCCGGCGGGGTGACCCAGGTGTAACCGTCCAGAAACTTCTCCTGGCCGGCAAAATCGCGGACCGTCTCAGCGCTCGCGAGCTTACCCTCGCCGAGCGCCCGTTGCTCCGCGTGCAGGTTCATGACGTCTGTGACCAGCCGAATGTCAGCCTCGAGGGCCTGGGCCATCGCTGTGGGGCTCGCCGGGTACTGCCGCTCCAGCGCCTGGAAGATCGTGTGGTTCCGGCGCCCCGGGTCGAGCTGCACCGGCTCGGTGAATGAAATCGACGGGCGGTCTGACGTGGGTTGGGGGGCTGGGCTCGCCACGTCGATTTGAAGGAATCGTTGAAGCTCCTGCCGAAATTTGAGCTCGTTGGGATGGGCGACTCCATCTGCCATGAGGAGCTCATCGACCGCGTCGAAGAGCTCCTGTTGCCCCTGCTCGTCGAATTGCTTGAAGACACGGTAGGTCTCCAGCTCGAGTCGCGCCATGAGGTAATCCATCTGGCTCTCGCCGGCGGCGACGATCTCTTCGGCGGCGTCAGCGATCTCTCGGTCGATCTGGTCGAAGATCCGACTGAAATGGCTGGCTTGATCGCGTATTCGAGCCTCGCGCTCCCAGGAGCGCTCGCTGCTCACGAACAGCGACTCGGCTTGGAGCCGGGCGAGCTTATCGATGTATTCCGAGATAAAAGACCGCTCGTCTCCGTCGAACTCGCCGTCGATGTATCCGAAGCAGGTAAGGCAGAAGATGATGCCGATCATCTGTTGGTCGGCGATGAGCTTATTATGGTGGAGGGTCAACATGTTATAAAGCAGTCTAAGCCTTGTTGATCGTGGGCACACTCACCGCGCGCGGTGGGCGCAGGGCTCGTCGATGCCGATACAGTAACAGGGAACCGGGCCGTGGGAAGAGCACGGGCGACGAGCGGGCTTGTACCTCTGGGCCGGCCCGCCGACGCTCGCGCGCGGGGCAGCGTTGCGGCCCGTCGGCTGGGGGCGTGACCGGCAGCCAGGGAGGCGGTGACCGCCGGTCTGAGCCGACAACGGCCGTGAACCATGGGCTCCAGGAGACGGTGCTCTTTGGGAGCTTCGGGGGTGGTTTTTCGCGGGTGCTGGGTCAACGTCATGCTCTGCGTGAGCTCAGATATTGGCTCTCATGGTCTCGATGAGTTCACGCATGCGCTCGGCCCAATCCCACAAGTCGTTGATGTAGGGGCCTAGTTGGGGATCGCCTGACTTGGCGAGGAGCATCGCCTCGTACGCAGCCAGCTTGGACAAGGCGGTCGCGAGAGCCGCGTCATAATCGGCGTCGGAGAGAGCGCCCGCGAGGCGATCGGCGACCGCCTTTTCGACCTTCACGAGCACGCCCCCATTACCCGCAATCTTCGTGATGAGGCCATTGCCGTAGGACACGCCGGAGGCGTCGATGGCGTCGGCGGAGTTGGAGACCAGGGCCTCCAGCTCATCGAGCGAACCCTGTAGGTCCAACGACGTGTCGCAAGCGTCGCCCACGCCGTCGGCGTCACTGTCCGTCTGGTCATCGGGTGTCGACGGACACACGTCGACCAGATCGCAGAACCCGTCGCCATCGGAGTCCCCGCCGGCGGTCGTGGGGCAGGGGTCGACGCAGTCGGGGGTCTGGTCGTTGTCGCTGTCGGTGTCCGCGGTCCCGCAGTCGCACGCCCCGGGAGCGGTCTTGTCGGGGTCCGCGGGGCAGCCGTCGACGCAGTCGGGCACCTGGTCGTTGTCGCTGTCGGTGTCGGCGGTCCCGCAGTCACAGAGCCCCGGGGCGGTC
>JAAZYN010000363.1:0-3390 GCA_014239625.1 Myxococcales bacterium
TCAGCGCTGCGGATCCGCCGGTTGCAGCCGAAGGGCCATGAATGTTCCGGGTTAGGGCGCTCTCATCGTCGCCGGGGAGGCGCCGGCCCAGCTCGCGCCAGCGCGGGGGGAGACGTCAGGCTCGCAGCCACATCACGGGGCCATCCCGGTTCCTCGACCACCTGGGCCTACCGTCGGCGCCCCCGTGCCCTGGGACGCCACGCGCCCCGCCGCAGGTCCGGTTGGGCTTGAGCGCCTGATGCGCGGATTTCCAAGGGTGTGACCGAGGTCCCGCCCCCGACATCCATCACGCTAAACGCGTCTGCGGCCGGCAACACACCGCCGCGGACGACGCCATCCCGGCAGCTCTTGTGGCGCCAACGGCCCAACGCCGACGTGTGCCCAACGAGGGTCATCATCGCCCGCTTTGACAGCTGTCGATGCCCCCCACACTTTCAGGAAGTGGTTGATGTCTCCCACTACCCTCACTGGCCGCGCGGGACGCTTCAACCCGTCGGTTCAGGTCGTGGTCGCTCACTGAGCCATCAGGGTCTCAGGCCTGGTACATCGTCACGACACAGGCACCGCCCAAGCCGAGGTTGTGCTGCAGCGCCGTTTTCGCGCCGTCGACCTGGCGCTTGTCGGCCATGCCGCGCAGCTGCCAGACCAGCTCGGTGCACTGGGCCAAGCCGGTCGCTCCCAAGGGGTGCCCCTTGGACAGCAGCCCACCGGACGGGTTCACCACGAACTTGCCGCCATAGGTGTTGTCGCCGTCCCAGATGAACTGCTCGGCGCCGCCCTCGGGACACAGCCCCAGGGCCTCGTAGGTCAGCAGCTCGTTGGCGGTGAAGCAGTCGTGCAACTCCACCACGTCGACGTCCTCGGGACCCACACCGGCCTGCTCGTAAGCCTTCTTGGCAGCCGCGACCGCCATGTCGTAGCCCACCATCTTGATCATCGAGTCCTCGTCGAAGCTCGACGAGAAGTCCGTGGTCATGGTCTGGGCGATGATCTTGACCGCGTCCGAGCGCCCCTTCTTTTTGGCGTAGTCGTCCGAACACAGGATCGCCGCCGCCGCGCCGCACGTCGGCGGGCAGCACTGGAACCGGGTCAGCGGGTCGAACACCGGCTTGGACGCCAGCACCTCTTCCAGCGACACGACGTCCGAGAACAGCGCGAACGGGTTGTTCGACGCGTGTTTACGCGCCTTCACGGAGATCTGCGCGAACGTCTCCTTTTTGGCGCCGTACTTCCATTGGTACTCGCGCCCCGCGCCGCCGAACATCTGGGCGGCCGGCGGCGCCGCCGTGAAGCCCTGTACGTCGTTCATCACCGCGGCGTGCTTGTCCAGCGGGTTGGTCCGGTCGGTCCACTTGGACCCCAGCGCGCCGCGCTCCATCTGCTCGAAGCCGACGGCCAGGACACACTCGGCGATGCCGCCTTCGACCATCTGCTTGGCCAACATCAGCGCCGACGACCCAGTCGAGCAGTTGTTGTTCACGTTGAACACCGGGATGCCGTTGAGGCCGACCTCGTAGACCGCCCGCTGCCCGCACGTGCTGTCGCCAAACACGTAGCCGGCGATGGCCTGCTCGACGTCGCCGAACGCCACGCCGCCGTCGACCAGGGCTGCCCGGATCGCTCCGGCCGCCATGACGTTGTACGGGTCGCTCTTGCCGGGCTTGCTGAAAGGCACCATCCCGACGCCGATAACGTTGACTGTTCTACCCATGGTGGTCTCCGTGTCCGCTTCGTTGAGTGCTGGGATCAGGCCAGATTGTTGAGGAATCCGAGACGATGGGCGACCGAGATGTCCCCTTCGACGCTCAAGCGAGAGCGCTGGAACAGGTCCTTGGCCGCCGCCTCGCCGCTGGCCAGGGCTTCGAGGTCTTCGTCGCTCAAGGCGAGCGTCGTGTGAACCTCCAGGTCGTTGCGCAGCTCTCCTTCAATGACCGCTCCCGGCGTGCCGCTCAGGTCCACGACCCAGTGCGCCTCTGGCTCGCTGATGGAGAAGCGGATGGTCGCCTGGACCTCGTCCGCCAACTCGGGGGCCTCGGTCAGGCGGTTGGCGAGCTTGGCGAAGATGGCCGGGGCCGCGGGCTCCCTGGCCGGGGCAGCCGCCACCGCGGCCGCGGACGGTTTGTCGACCATCTCCTTGAGAGCCTTCTCGACCTCCTTGGGGTCGATCTCCTGAAGGAAGGTGAGCTTCTGGGAGGCCATCACGTCGCCGCTGATCTTCAGCTTACCGCTGAAGTAGAGCTTCTGCGGGTCCGCCTTGCCGCTCGTCATGTCCATGAAGTCCGAGTCGCTGAGCTCGAGCGTGCACGCCGGCTTGCCAACCTTGCCTGCGGCCACCGACCCGGCACCGCTGCCGAGGTCCACCGTCCAGGCGCTGTCCGGATCGGTCAGCTTGAACAGGTAGGAGCTGCTGACCTGTCCGACCAGCTCCGGGTGCTGAGTCACGTACGCCCCGATAGCCGTGAAGATGGCGCCGCTGGTGGGTGCGCTCGGAGTCGCTTCGTCGGCGCCTCCCGAGAGGCCGCCGCTTTCGGCCAGCGCCGCCGCGACGTCGGCCTTGTCGACCTTCTGCAGGAACGTGAGCTTCTGAGAGGCCATCACGTCGCCGCTGATCTTCAGCTTTCCGCCGAAGTACAGCTTCTGCGGGTCCGCCTTTCCGCTCGTCATGTCCAAGAAGTCCGAGTCGCTGAGCTCCAAGGTGCACGCCGGCTTGCCGACCACGCCCGGGGACACCGAGCCCGCGCCCCCACTCAGGTCGACGGTCCAGGCGCTGTCAGGCCCGGTCAACTTGAACAGATAGGAGCTGCCGACCTGTCCGACCAGCTCCGGATGCTTGCCGACGTACGCACCGATCGCCGTGAAGATGACTCCGCTGGTGAGCTCCGCAGGCGCGCCGCCGGAAGCCGGCACCTTCTTCTTGGGTTTGGGCTTCTCTTTCTTATGGGGGATCTCGTCGTACAGCTCGATGGCCGCGTTGCTCAGCACCACCTTTTCGCGCTCGACGACCTTGGTGCGGAACAGGATCCGGGTGTCCGACTCCTTCCACATCTCGGTGACGAGGGTCTCGCCTGGAAAGACGCTGTCGGCGAAGCGGACCTTGATGCTCTTGAACAAGCGCGGATCGCCGTCGCAGAAGCTGTTGATGACGTGCCGCCCGGCGTAACCGAAGGTGCACAGACCGTGCAGGATCGGCCGCTCGAAGCCAAACGCCTTGGCGAAGCGCCTGTCGACGTGCAGCGGGTTCCAGTCGCCTGACAGGCGGTACAGAAGCGCCTGCCCGTCGCCGATCTTCTCCTCGACGGTCGCGTCCGGCGCGCGCTCGGGCGGCACGTTGACCGGCTCGCTCGGGCCGCGCTCACCGCCCCAACCCCCGGCGCCGCGGATGTACGCGGT
>JAAZYN010000363.1:3400-4958 GCA_014239625.1 Myxococcales bacterium
CGTCGGGCGCCCGGTCCGGCGCCGCGTTGCCGGCCTTGGGGCCAGACTCACCGCCGAAGCCGCCCTCGCCGCGCACGAAGAGCTTGAACTGATTTTCGAAGAGAAGGTCACCCTTGGCCGATCGCGTCTCTGCGTCCACGACGACCAGCGCGCCCTTGCCCTTGTCCCAGATGTCCTTGACCCGGATCTTATGGGTCAGGTCCTGTTTCGCAGGAAGCGGCCGCATCAGCTCGGTGTATTGCTCGCCGTGCAGCAGCCGGTCGAGCCCATAGCTCATGCCCGGCGCCTTGACGCCCTTCTGGGCCATCCCCAGCGTGACATTGACGGCCGGGATGACGCCGTAGGTCGGCAACGCGCGGAAGCCGCCGCCGTGATTTTCGTAGACCAGCTGCAGGTCACTGTCGTTGGTCGGGTCGGACCCCGCGCCCACGCCCAGTGCGTAGATGGACAGGTCGCGCTCGTCGTAGCTGCTCTTCTGCTCCGGGAACTCGTAGCCCAGAGCCTCGTCGACGTTGATGTACTTGTTGCCGCCCTTGCCGGGTCCGCGATTCACGTTCTCGAGGACGACGCCCAACGAGCTAGCTACATCGGTGGGGTGGGTAGCGTCGCCGAAGTCGGTGATCTTGGGCCACGCCTTGGCCACCGCCTCCATGCTGATGGGCAGCCCGACCCGGAACATCTTCCCCCTGGTCCTCTCCCAGCGGAGCTTGGCGAACAAGCCGCCGCCGACCTCGAACAGGCCGCCGCTCTCCTCGCAGGACTCGTGGGCCAGCAGGGCCACCAGGGGGCTCACCGCCTCGGGCGCCAGCGCGTCGACCAGGTTCTTGGGCAGCACCGTCTCGGTCAGCCGCGACCCGGCGATGGGCGCGATGGTGTTGACCATGATGTTCTTGCGCGAGCCCTCGATGGCGAGCGTGTTGGCAAGGCCGGCGATGCCGAGCTTGGCCATGGAGTAGTTTCCCTGACCGAAGTTGCCGTAGATGCCGGCGGCCGAGGCGGTCATCACGACGCGGCCGTAGTTCTGCTCCCGCATGTGGGGCCAAGCGGCGTGGGTCACCTTGAAGCTGCCCAGGACGTGGACCTTGTAGACCAGGTCCCAGTCCGCCTGGGTCATCTTGTGAAAGCTCGTGTCGCGCAGGATGCCAGCGTTGTTCACGACGACGTCGATGCGGCCCCAGGTGTCCAGGGCGGTCTGGACGATCTTGTCGCCGAACTCGACCGAGTCGTAGTTGGCCACGGCCTCGCCACCGGCCTCCTCGATCTCCGTGACCACCTTGTCGGCGGCCGAGGCGCTCTCGCCCGAACCGAAGGCGTCGCCGCCCAGGTCGTTGACGACAACTTTCGCGCCACGAGAGGCGAACAACAGCGCGTGGGAGCGTCCGAGCCCGTTTCCGGCTCCGGTGACGATGACGACCTTGTCGTCGAACGTGAGTGTGCCCGACATCCATTCCTCCACGGTTGGGGGCCGGCGAATTGGTTAGCATGTTAACCATTAACATGCTAACCAAAATTTCATGCAGCCGACGGAAACCCGAAAATCGTCTGAATTTCTCGCGCT
>JAAZYN010000364.1 GCA_014239625.1 Myxococcales bacterium
CGAGCTTGGCCAGAGTATCTTCAGACAGCCCTCCAAAGTGCCCCATGGCCTTGGAGATCCGCTCGAGGGTCGAGAGCGGAAGACCGAACACCTTGCCGACCTCACGGACGGCGCTGCGTCCGCGGTACCGGATCACGTTGGCGACCATGGCGGCGTGGCTCCGCCCGTAGCTCTCGTAAACGTACTGGATCACCTCTTCGCGGCGCCCATGCTGGATGTCCAGGTCGATGTCGGGCGGCTCCGCGCGCTCGACGGACATGAAACGCTCGAACAGTAGATCCATCCTGATCGGGTCCACCGCGGTGATCTCCAGACAATAGCAGACCACCGAGTTGGCGGCGGAGCCTCGACCCTGGCACACGATCTGCCGCTCGCGGCAGAAGCGCACGATCTCCCACATGCTCAGGAAATAGCCGCAGTAGTCGAGCTGATCGATGACCGCCAGCTCGTGGTCTATCTGCCGGGCGACGTCGCTCGGGATACTGGCCCCGTAGCGACGGCGTGCCCCCGAGTAGGTGAGCTCACTCAACCAGGAGGACGAGGTGCGTCCATCGGGGAGGCGCTCCGAGGGATACCGATACCGTAGCTCCGACAGATCAAACGAGCAGCGATCCGCCACCTCGCGAGTTCGCGCGACGGCATGAGGCAGATCCTCGAAGCGGCGCGCGAAGTCCTGCGGCGACAGCAGCGCATGCGTGCCATTGGGGCGCAGCAGAGCCCCCGCTCGATCGATGGACACCCCGTGTTTGATGCAGGTCAGCACGTCCTGAAGGGATCGACGGCGGGGCAGGTGGTACAAGGTGTCGGTGGCCACCACCAGCGGGATCGACAAGGCCGCGGCGTGCCGACGTACGTGCCGCTCCGGGGCGTCGTCCACAGGAGCCCAGAGGTGCCGCCAGACCAAGGCATAGAGCCGGTCCCCAAAGGCGTCCGCGAGGTGCCTGTACAGGCGGCGAGGCGCCAGCGGCTCCGCCAGCGCCCCGTGGTGACCACCCCAAAGCGCGATGAGCCCCGCTGCGAAACCGCACACCTCGTCCCAGGTGACCCTGGAGCTCCCCTTTTCACAGCGAAGGCGCCCCCGCGTCAGGAGCTGCGACAGGCGGGAGTAGCCACCGCGGTCGACGGCGAGCAAGTGAATGCGTGTCCCATCCTCGACGGTCACATCCGCTCCGTAGAGGATGCGCACACCATGCTCTTTGGCCGCGACCCAGCTGCGAACGATCCCATACACGCCGTCGGTGTCGGTGATCCCCAGGGCGTGGATACCAAGCTCGGCGGCGCGCTGAACCATCTCATGAGGGTGGCTGGCGCCCTCGAGAAACGAGTAGTTGGTGCGCGTGGTCAGCGCTGCGTAGGTCATTGCACGACCGCGGTCACGCGCCAACGGCCGGCTGGCGACCCCGTATCACGTGACAGCCACAGCAGGGCACCGTTGCTCATGCGGGCGTAGCGATACTCTCGGTTGACGGGGGCGTCTGGGTCTGTCGGCTGGAGCCACCAGCCCCAGGACACCCGGCTTGACTCCCCGAGGCTCTCCACTTGGCCCCAGGTCTCATCGAGCGGCGCATTGACCAGCCGCCGAACGAGCCTCCCGGTCGCGGTGCTCGAGGGGTGCGGTTGGACAGCCGCCGCGGGCACCGCCCCGAAGGGATGCCATCGGTAAGCCCTGTCCGGGACGTGCTCCGAGCGAACCTCGGCCATGACCACGCTCTGCGGCCCAAACTCAGCTCGCACCCGGGCCAGCCCCTCGTCGACGTCGCTCGTGTGCCGGCGCCCTGGCGACGGCAACAAGGCCAGCTGACCAGGGCGCGCCTCGATGGTGTGCAGCTCCAGGCGCACCTTCCCCACCCCTGCGTGCAGTGATGTCCGCTCGAGACACAGCCGGAGCAGCTCCACCCAGGTGCTCTCGTTCAAGGTCGGGGCGGCCGCTCCGACACCCTCGACGGTCCGCACGCCCCCCTCGTGCTCGAACAAGAGCTGTACGGCCCGGGCCTGCTGCCCGCGTGCCCGGGCGCGACGGAGCAGCGGCGTCAGCAGCCGCTTGAGCCGAAACAGCAGACGGACCGCGTCACCCTCGGGAGGCTCCAGCTCCTGCTGGGAGACGAGGCGCTCGACCTCCGCGACGGGCTCCAGCGGTTGGTCGATGCGACCCGACGCCAGGCGGTGGAGGCGATGCACCTCGGGGCCCAGCCGGCCCCGCACCGCGTCAGCAGGCAACGCCAGCAGGTCCCGGACCCGCACTACGGCAAGCCGGCGGAGGCGCTCGGAGACGTCCGGGGGCAGCGTGGCGAATGCGGTCAAGGGAGCCTCAGAGACGGCCTCCCGGTCAGCATCAGGGTTCTGCAGAACCACCACCGAATCGCGTCGAACCGATGCGCCGCGGGCCGCTGCGATGGCGCCCAGCCGGGAGAACCCCACCCCGATCCGCGACCAGAGCTGGAGGTGGCGCCAGATGGATCGCCGGATCCGCATCGCCCAGTCGAAGAGGCTCGGGCTCAACAAACCGAGGCCCGATGCACGCACGACAAGGGTGCCGCGATCGAAGGGCTCGATGTCGGGGCTGAAGCGCCTCACCACGCCCACCAGGCGCCGCTCGGCGTCGCTCAGCTGGACCTCCGAGACGGCGGCAGCGCGCAGATCGGGCACCCATGACAAGACGGTGCCGAAGCGCATGCCCGTGGCGACGCCGGCGCGGCTGGCCCGATCGTTCATCTCGACAACGCGGCCCTCGGCCCCGTCCTTGGTCAGGACGGCGACGGGCTGTTGGCGCCACGAGGGCTGGGAAAGGACCAACAGCTGGAGCCTGAGCGGCTCCACGTCAACGCAGGCCAGGCGGTCCAACAACGATCTCCGTGTCGACCCAGCCGGGCTGGCGCAGCTTGTCCTTGATGGCGCGAAGCTGCACGGCGAAACGCCCGGAGGCGTCGGCCTGAAGCCGAGCCGCGATGCGAAGCGACACCAACGACCCCATCGAAGCGACCTCGGGCGGCTTGTGAGTCAACAGAAGGACAGCGGCCTGTTGCCTCTGGGCGATCTTGCCGAGCCGAGCCAGCAGGGCCTGCGGGATGTGCTCGTCGACCCGACCGAGGTCTGCGACCACGGCCCCGAACCCGCCTGCTCGCACGAGATGGCAAGCAGCCCGGAGCGCCTGCGTGACGTTGCGGAGCATCACCACGGGCAGATGCGCCAAGGCCACACCAGCGGCCGCCGCGTCCGGCGGGTAGAGGGTCCTGCCGTCGGCCCGACCACAGACCCACCCGACCGGCTCCCCGATCGCCTGATAGCGACGCACGAGCATACAGGCCGCAGTCAGAGGCGCCCCCCCAGGTCCCGCTGACAGCTCGACGAGCCGGCCGCGAGTGACCTCGGGGCTCCAGCTCGGTCCGCCGGCGTCGACGGCGGCAGGAGAGTCCTCCAAGGAGGATCCGCGAACGAGCAGCCGCGGCGCCAGCTCCAACAGCTGTGCGATGGAAGTCATGACGATCCAGTACTGAACATGCGTTCAGATGTCAATCCTGGTGACGCTTGTCGAGCGCGCAATCAGCGTGGCGCACAGCGCCGAGAAGTGTGAACGGGACTTCGCGTCTGGCTGGCGATGATCAGTGAAAGTAGCCGGAGCAACTGAGCCTGGTCGGTACAGGTCAGATGGCACGGTACTTGCGTAGACACCGAGCGTACGTTCTGTCCGCCGTGAACAGGAGCAGCATCCGATGTCGACGTCCACCGTGCCTTTCCCTAGCGAATCCTGGCTCGCCGCCTTTCACGAATCCTTGAACGCCTCCCGCGCGTACGCTCTGAGCGCCGCCCGATGGAATCACGGCCCGGTGGCCATCGTGGTCACCGACGACGGACGGGCTCCATTTGCAGGCCTCCTCGACGTAGCAGGGGGCAGCTGCCGCGGCTCCTTTGTAGTTCCTCTGCGCGAAGCACGGCAGGCCCCCACCGTGCTGGAAGCCCCACGCGCCGTATGGCTGCGCCTTTTGTCAGGCGAGATCGGAGCGACCTATGCCCTGTTCGAGGGGGTGATCACGGTGTCAGGACGGTGCCGTTCCCTGATCCGATACATGCGCGCCGCACAAGTGATGGTCAGCTGCGCTCAGGAAGTGGCTACGAGCCTTGACCGCGCCCGCTCCGCCGCCTGAGTGAAGGGACGAGAAGCTCCCTTGCAATTGATCGGACTCTTGTTATTACAGCGTTCGCGGTTACACTCTGCCCCCCATCCTTCACATCTCTGGAGTTGCCCACGATGTTCAACGCCGAAGCTCAACCTGTCGTCCGGGACTCGGTCGCTACGACTAGCGTCGACGAGCGACTCACCTTTATCAAGCGCGTCTATGGTTGGATGACGGTCGCCCTGTTAGTGGCTGGCCTGGGCGCTGTCGTCAGCATCCAGATGGGCTGGACTATGGCGCTGATGCAGTTGGGCTGGGGCGGCAGCCTGCTCGTCATGGTCGCCTGGATCGGCCTCGCATACGCGGCGCGGGCGGTGCGCCACAAGCCGACGGTCAACGTCGTCGTCTACGGACTTTACGCGCTGTTTACCGGCTTCGCCATCTCGAGCCTCATCCTGGTGGCCATGTTGATGGCGTCCGGTATGGGCCACAGCGAAGGCTACTTCGTGTACCAGGCCTTCGGCATCACCATCGGCATCTTCGGTGGACTGACGCTTTACACGATGACCACCAAGCGCGACTTCTCCTGGCTCCGTAGCTTCCTGTTCGCCGGGCTTATCGGGATGCTCATCGCGATCGTGCTGAACATCTTTATCGGCGGCACCGTCTTCGGCCTCATCATCAGTGTCTTTGGTGTGCTGCTGTTCAGCGGCTATGTCCTTTACGACACCCAGCGGATCCTCAAGAGCTACCCAAGCCGCGAGTATGTCGCCGCCAGCCTCGAGCTGTTCCTCGACTTCGTGATGCTCTTCGTCTACGTGCTGCG
>JAAZYN010000365.1 GCA_014239625.1 Myxococcales bacterium
TCTCACGGTCACCCTGACATCGACTACTCTCTCACCCGGGGCGCATACGCTCACCGTCAACAATGTTAGCGATCTCCCGGGAAACGTGATCGCCGTCGGCCAGAACAAGGCGAAGATCACCCGGACCCTCTACCTGAGCATCGTGTGGCACCAGCACCAGCCGTTGTATCTGGACCCGGTGACCGATCAGCTGACGGGCCCCTGGGTGCGCAAGCACGCCACCAAAGACTACTACGACATGACGGCGATCCTCGCGGCCTACCCCAACGTGCACGTCAACGTGAACCTGACGACGGTGCTGCTCCGGCAGCTGCTCGAGTTCTACGTCGCCCGGCTCGATCCGTTCATCGACGTCATGAACAACACCATGGACGTCGCTGGCTTCAAGGCCGCCTGGGCGGGAAAGACCGACCCCTTCGTGGACTTCTTGTTGGCGCCGACGCCGTCGGCGTCGACCATCACCGAGGAGGAGCTGCTGCTCGTCTGGAAGGGGCCCTGGACGCTCTTGTCCACGGCCGACCCCACGATGAAGCACTTCCCGGAGTACATCGCGCTGCGCGACGCGAACCGCGCCGAGTACGACACACAGGACTTTTTGGCGTTGAAGATCTGGTTTGAGATCGCGTGGTTCGACCCTGACTTCTTGAAGGGGCCGGTGAGCCTGCCCGACGGCTCCGTGACCCGAGTGCACGAGTGGGTCGAGCGCACTGGCGACACCTACGCGCTCACGGTGCCGCCGTCCGAGCAGCTGGCGTTGGACCTGTTGATCGAAAATCACAAGGTCATGCGCAACGTCATCCCGATCCACCAGCAGCTCTTCTATGACGCGTCGGCCGGCAGCGGGCAGGTCGAGGTGACCACGACGCCGATGTATCATCCGATCTTGCCGCTCATCTTCGACACTGAGCTGATGGCCCAGTCGCAGCCCTTCGACCCCCGGCCCGAACCTCACTTCAGCGCTCCCGACGACGCAGCAGCACAGGTCTTGCGCGCCACCCGCTACTACCAGGATATCTTCGGCGTCAAGCCGCGAGGGATATGGTGCGGCGAGGGGTCGGTCGCGGAAGAGATCGTGCCGCTGCTGGTGGACGCCGGGCTCGAGTGGACGGCGACTGATCAGGAGGTGCTCAACAAGTCCATGGGGGACGACGACGCCCCCGTGTTCAAACCCTACGCGATCGACAGCGGCGGCGCCGTGGGCGTGGATGCCGACAACGCCATGCTGATCGTGTTTCGCGAGACCGTGCTCAGTGACCAGATGGGCTTCGAATACAAGACCTGGGTCGGCGTCGACGCGGCGCAGGACTTCATCGACTCCCTGGCCTCTCTGGCCCCCAGCCTTGGCGGGGAAGATCGCCTCGTGACGGTGGTGCTCGACGGCGAGAACGCCTGGGAGCAGTACACCCAGGAACACGACGCCAAGGGGTTTCATCACGCGCTCTACGCCAAGCTCTCCGAGAGCTACGAGACCGGCGAGATCGTCACCGTGACCACCTCGGAGTACATCCACGGCAACCCGGGGCGGGCCGTCCCGGCCCACCCGGTGGCCCAGCACACCGAGCTCGAGCCGCTGTGGGCGGGGTCCTGGATCGGCGGCACCTTCGCGACCTGGATCGGCGAGCAGGAGGAGAACAAGGCCTGGGGCTATCTGCTGCAGGCCAGAAACGACCTCGCGGCGAGCGGTCTGAGCCAGCCAAACCCGCTGGCCGCGGCGCCGACCGACACCTCGAGCCTGGCGTACAGCGTCTACAAGGCGTTCGATCAGATGTACGCTGCGGAGGGATCGGATTGGTTTTGGTGGTACGGCGTCGACCAGACGACCCCGTCCAATGACGACAGCCCCTTTGACCGCGCGTTCCGGTCGCAGCTGCTGGGCATGTACGCGCACATGAATGACGCGTTGACCCTGCTGGGCCAGCCGACCATCCCGGCGCCCGACTTTGCGCCGCTGATTCAGGCCAAACCCCAAGCGCTGGAGGGACCCTATGGCTCGGAGTATCCCGCCCCCACGATGGACGGGGCGCTGTTGCCCAACGAGACGGAGTGGAGCCCGCCCGGGGGGTTCTTCTTCGACAGCGACAGCTCCACCGCGATCTCCGCCCTCGATGACATCCACACGGTCTACTACGGCTACGACGCAGACGCCTTTTACGTGGCGATACAGAGCAACGAGGACCTCTCGGGCAAGCTCGGCTCGCAGTACGCGATCCGAGTGCTCGTCGACCACAAGCACATCATCGATGCGGACACGGGCGTCACCAGCGGTGACCCCGCCAACCCCTTTGTGCCGCCGGGCGAAGACTTCGTCGGCTTGAACGTGGCCCGCCGTGTGGTCGCCGACTTCTCCAGCGGGGTGGCCACGCTGGGCCTGGACGTCGCCGACGGCTCGGGCGGGTGGGGCCCCGGAGCGCTGTCCGCCGAGAGCCAACTCGGAGGGCCGATGTTTGGTGGGGCCGCGCTGGAGTTTCGGATCCCGTTCGCAGATGTGAACCTCGAGGGCCCGACCGATCCGCTCAACTTCTACGTCACGGCGGTCGAGGGTGAGACCGTCATCGACGCGGCCCCGTCGTTGAACCCACGTCGGGTGTTCGACGACGTGACGAACCTCGTCTTCGTCACCTTCGTGGTGGACTGTTCCGGTGTTCAGATCCCGCTCGACACGTTGGGTATCAAGACGCTGCCGGCGCCCGCCGGCACCGGCAACGTCTACATCGCTGGCAACCACGACAAGATCGGAGCGTGGGTGCCGAACAAGATAGCGCTGAGCGACTCCGGGCAGAGCGGCGACGAGACACCCGGCGACGGGCTCTGGACTCTGACCGTTGGAGTCGCGCGCGGGGAAGTCTTGCAGTATAAATATACGGTCGGCACTGGCACTGACGAAGGGCAGTGGCCGGGCACCGAGGAGTTCCCCTTCACAAATAGACAGTACCTTGTGACGGAAGATCCAACAGTCGGCGCTGTCATCATTCACGATGTGCTGGGTGACGATCCGCCCAACGAGAACAGCCCAGGCAACCTCACCGTCATCACGGAGATAGCCAAATGACACGCGCAGCTTTTCAGATGTTGATTGTGGCTCTGATTTTTGCACTAACGGGGTGCCCCGACGACGGGACCGCCGCTGGCGCCAACAACCCCACCATCGAACCGCCAGCCCCGACCAGCGGCGTCGTCGAGGCCCACATCACATCGAGCGCCCAGTACAACTGGTCGATTCCTGCCACGGCGCCTGCGGTCAACCCCGGTTGCGACGCCCCCGACGCGGGCATCTATGGTGCCTACGTCGAGTGGAACGGGTTCACTATCGATAACGAGACGTACACGTGCAACGCGTGCCCGGGTGGACGCGAGCTGTGGCAAGGGACGTGGCGGGCGATGGCCACCGATCACAACCCGGAGGCCCCGTTCGCGGAGGCTGGGTACGCCGAGCGGCTCATCATCAACGGCAACACCTGGACCATGGATCTCAACAGCGAGATCGACGGCCAGCATCGCTTCGAGGGCTATTTCTGGTGTGGCAGAAAGCCCGAGGTGAACAACGAGACCACCCAGTTCGTGTTCACCAAGGTGAGCAAGGAGGGGGCGTTTTGCTGGAACGCCGGGGGCGTGTTCTCGGTCACCGTGCTGGAGGCCACCGGCAGCGTCAACGAGCTGCTCACCATCTGGAAAGATGGCTTCGACACGACCTACACCGGACTCGGTGACTTCGCCGCGCCGTATTGTCGGGTCGGCGTCCCGGTGTCCGACTACGATGACGACGGCAACGTGGTGACGCGAGACTGTCCCGACCCATTCGAGTAAGGGGCCGAGATCGTCACACGCGGATCGTTTGACCCGCGTCCGTGTGGTGGCGTCCGCTGACCGACGTTCGGCCGGCTCCCGGCGTGCGAGCGCTCCCTCCATTCGGGGGGGGCAAGCTCCGCCTTGTGGGTGTGGTCCGCCTGACAGGGACGTCCCCGCGCCGTCCCCCACGTAGCGCCGCCGCGGCGCTTTAGGTCCCCCGCTCCAGCGGCGCCGCGCGTGGACGTCGGGGTCACGAGCCGCAGGACGCTCTGCGGCGGTTTGCCCGTGAGAGTGACCAGCCGGCTTGTGGGAGATGTGGGAGGCCATTAGTCTCTCGGGCATGGCCGAGATACGACTGGCGGAGATCATCAATGACAACAGCTGGGACCTGCGCGATTCGCTGGCCAAGGCCGTGCGCCAGGTCATGGGCCGCAGCGCAGACTTCGACGAGCACGATCTGTACCAGGCCTTCGAAGACGCTGTACGCTGGCGGTTTCGGACATGGATCCCGGTCGATGACGGGCACGTCAAGGTGACGCTCGAGGAGCCCTCATGAGGCATCCTATGGCGGCTCTGGCTCTGGCCCTGGCCCTGTGGGTCTCGGCCTGTCCGGGGGCCGTCGAACCCCAGCAGCAGCAGGACGCGGCTGGCAGCGACGCGCTCCAGGACGCTCCGCTGGATGCCGCGGGGGACGCGGGGACCCTCGACGTCGACG
Source organism: Myxococcales bacterium (assembly GCA_014239625.1). Classification (GTDB taxonomy): domain Bacteria; phylum Myxococcota_A; class UBA9042; order PHBI01; family JAAZYN01; genus JAAZYN01. The sequence continues at coordinate 4,502 of JAAZYN010000365.1, forward strand.
GGGGCGTCGGCGACCTCCCGAATGACAACTCGGCGCCTCCGCCCGTGATCGTGACCTCCGCGCCGTCGGAGATCGTCATCGGCGATTGGCTGGTCACGTACGGCTCGACCGGCGGTGACAACGTGGTGACCCAGCTCATCGAGGGGGACGTCTTCGCGCCGCCGACGGAGCCGGGCATGGACGGGTACGGGGTGGATTGGACCGCCTGGACCTCCGAGGACGGGGCCCTCCCCGGGAGCCCCGCGCTGCAGGTCTACGCCGTCGCCCGCCTGGAGACTCCGGAGCCCACGCGCTTATTGGTTCAGGCCGATCGCGTCGGGCGCGTGATCATCAACGGCGGCCAGGTTCAGCCCGGCGACCCGTATGGCACCGGCAAGCACCGCACGCCAGCCCTGACCGTCGCTGGGGAGAACCTCATCGTGC
>JAAZYN010000366.1 GCA_014239625.1 Myxococcales bacterium
GTTCAGGCGCCCGTCCTGTGACGCCCACAAGGCTAAGTGATCGGCATTGGGGCTAGCGCGGGCTCCACACGGTCCTGTCGGAGCTGACGCATAGGCCCGCGCCCGCGTGCGTCGTCACGTGCACGAGACCTTCACTGTGCCCCAATATCAGGGTGTCTTCCCCGGGAAGCCGAAGCATCTGGGTCTCGCCGACCATGGACGCCGGCTCGGTTTTCATGAGCGGGGCCCCGGTCGTGGAGTCCGCGCCGACGAGCACACCGGTGGGGTCCCATGCCCACAGGGTCGCTTCGTCGATGGACAGGGCGAGGTGACGAGGGTCCACGAGACCGGGTAGCGCCAGGGTCACGGGTGATGCCCCGGCTGTGTCATCCAAGCGGATGACGCTGACGGTCGCAGATTCCGGGCCCTTGCACCCGATCGCAAGGACCGATCCCGGGCTCCAGGCGTTGGGTCCGTACTCGGTCCCCCGAACCATCTCGGTCAGGGCCCCGGTGCAGCGCGGCGCGGAGAGCTCGGCGACCACGGCAGCGTCGTCATCGAGCACGAAGACCGCCCACTCGGCCCCCGACTCGGCCAAGACGACCTGCTCGGCCAGCGCTACAGGGTGCATCTGACGATCTCCCCAGGGCTCCAGCTGGAAGGCGTGGCCGGTCGTCACATCGTCGACCCACAGGGTGGGCTGGGAGCTCGACCTGACGACCACCATCGCGCTCGACGCAGAGAGCGGGGCCAAGGCCTCGACGTTCCCCTGTGGAAGGCTGGGAGAGGCAGGAAGCAACAGAGTGGGACCGCCTCCGCTCTGGCATACGGAGATGCCCTCCATGCGACGGACCTCATCATCGACCACCACCCAGGCGCGCGTCGGGTCAGTCGGAGCGATGAGCGCGCGCTCGAGGCACCTCCCCTCGAAGGTGTCCGAGTCAAATTCGCCGTAATCACAGGCTCGTGCGCCAGACTCGAGCTTGAACAAGCCGACCTTGGCGGTGCTACACCCGTGACAGGAGAACAAACTTATGAACCCCGCGGAGCTCGACGAGCAGCGGCCTGGCGCCAGGGCCACCAGCTCGCCGTTGGAGCAGGGTTGGAAGCTCGAGAGGTCGGTGACTGCGCTCTCGCGCAGCAAGCCGACGTCTTCGGACACCGCCTCGCCGCAACGCTCAACCGTCACCGTGCCCACGACGTCCAAGGGACCCACCCGGAACGAGATCGCGTCGTCAGACCAGCTGCTGGGGTCGACCTCGCCCTCGTCGACGAGCAGAGTCCCCACGGCTCCGAACCCACTACCGCGAAGCGTGAGCACGCGATGGCCGGCGGGCTCACCGGCGGTGACGTCGACCCGATCGATCGCGGGCTGGGTCCACTGCATGGTCAGGGTCGGGCTGTCGACGCTCAGGTCGACGGTGGTTTCGGCGACCCCGAGCGCGGCCCCGAGCTCGTCGTAGGCCTCCAGCCTCACCACCCGTGGCCCGGGCCCCAACCCCTCGACGCGCAGGGGTTCGCCGCAGACCCCCTCGATGGTGCGCCCCGCCACGACCACCTGAAGTGAAGCCACACACCGCTCTGCACACGCGGCCGCGTCGATGGCCGGGATCTCGAGCTCATACAGAGGGTCCCCGCAACGTATCGTCGACAGGCACAGGACCAGGCCGAGCGCTCCGGTGGTCATCGACCTGTCACTCACCGGGGTCCTCCTGTCCACCGCCCGGCCGCCGCATACCGAGCCGCACCATCGACTTGTAGAGACCCGCTCGTGTGATCCCGAGGGCCTGGGCAGCTCGGGTCATCGCACCGTCGTGCTCCGCGAGCGCCAGCTGTATGGCGTGACGTTCGGCGAGACTCACCCACTCCTTGAGCGACGTCGGCGCCTCCGCGGGTGGTCGCTGGCCCGCTCCTGTGTGCGCGAGCAGCCGTGGGGACAGGGCGTCAGCGTCGATGGCGGCCCCATCTTCGGTGAGCGCCACGGCTCGCGACATCTCGTTGCGGAGCTCTCGAACGTTCCCTGGAAAACGGTGGCTCATCAATCGAGCGGCAGCCGCGCCAGAGATCCCCAAGATGCACTTTCCCTGCTCGGCTGCTGCCCTTCCCGCCAGGAAGTGGGCGAGGCCGAGGATATCGAACCCGCGTTGTCGCAAGGGCGGAATCTCCACCTGGGCCACATCGAGGCGATACAGCAGATCTTCGCGAAATGTATGGTCCGTGGTCATCGCAGCCAGGTCGCGGTGGGTCGCCGAGATCACTCGAAGGTCGACAGGTCGCTCACGCGTGCCACCGACGCGTCGTACCGCCTTGTCCTCCAGGACACGGAGCAGACGCGTCTGCAGCGCCAACGGCATCTCCCCTATCTCGTCCAGAAAGAGCGTCCCGCCATCGGATTGCTCGATGAGGCCGGGGCGGCTCGAGGTCGCGCCGGTGTAGGCTCCTTGCACGTGCCCGAAGAGCTCGGATTCGATCAAGGACTCCGCGATGGCAGCACAGTTGACCGCGACGAACGGGCCGGAGCGCCCGCTCCAACCGTGGATAGCGCGCGCGACGACCTCCTTGCCCACGCCGGTCTCGCCACGCACCAGAACCGGTAGCGGGGTCGGCGCGAAACGGCGGGCCAGCGCCAGCGCGCCCCGAAAGGCCGGCGAATCGCCCACGGGCCCGGGCACGTCGATCACCTCCGAAGCGCGCCGAGCGGGGGTAGCGGAGAGCCGCTCCAGAGCCCAACCCACGAGCGGGCCCACCAGCGACCAGGTGTCGAGGTGCCGCGGCTGAACGACGAAGCTCGCGCCCCACAATTGAAGACAACCGCGCCACGCAGCGCCACCGAGTGGGACCACTACCAGACGCTGACCGCCTTCGGCGATGACTCGGAGACCGAGGTCCACGTTGCGAGCCTCTTGCTGCCACGCGAGCGGCGGTTCACCCCCGCTGACGCGGTGGAGCTGGAACCCTGTCCCCACCAGGACGAGCTCTTCGCCGTCGCGGTCTGGATGGAGAGCCTCGATCAGAGCGGTGATCGCGTCGGCCAGAGCGTCCGGGCTGTCGACGCGGATGCATTGGGCCGAGAAGTGGACGACGTGGTCATGAGCGAGGTCCCCGAGGACGGCGAGGGGGCGCTCGGCGATCACGGTCCGAAGGAGGTTGCCGTGTGGCACGTAGGGGGCATGCCCCTGGTGAACTTCTATGCGCGCTCCGGTGTCGTCGTCAGCCCCCAACAGCAAGACGTCCCCCGGGCCGAGCGTGACGTCGATACCGGCCTCAAAGGGCTCGGTCGGTTGGCCGGCGCGGCAGATGGCGGATCCGTTGCGGCTGCCGACGTCTCGAAACACGTAACCGGAAGGCGTCGCGGTGAAGAGCCCATGGGCGGAGGACACGGTGTCGTGAGGGATGATGATGTCGTTGAACGAAGCGCGCCCGGTTCGGGCATCATCTCCGGTGAGCAAGTATTCGAGGGACTCCGACTCCCCCGGGAGGACGACCATGAGCCGGAGAGCATTCATCAGAACGTCACGGTGGCGGTGCGCCGGGTGCTGTTCGCTGGAGCCGCCGCCAACCCCCCGGCCACGGCGGCCGCGGTCACGCCCGCGATGCCGACGCCGATGAGGGCCCAGCCCCACCACGGGACCCCGCGGGTTGCCGCCTCAGCGCGAGGCGGCGCCACCGGTGGCACAGGGCGCGGCGCGACAGGCAGCGTCAACGGGGCGCCCCGATGACCCAGGCGACCGGGGCCGTTGCCATGTTCGTCGTAGGCCTCCGCCCAGTAGGCGACCTGAGGCGGAGCCACCCAGGCTCCTTCGATGGTGGCTTCATAACGGCCATCGCTCAGCGGCTTCATCTCGACCGTGTGAAGGGTGTCGTCGACCGAGCGGGTGAAGAGATGCACCCACGTCACGAGCGAGCGGTCCATGACCACGACGACGACGCGCGCCGGCTGCCCGGCGACGACGGCGGCGGGCACGACCGCTTTCAGGCGGGGCGCCCTTCGGTCGGGCATGCCCGCTCTGACGCGCTCGAGGTGCACGCGCCACAGCTTGTGCCAGCCATAGGCCGTCCCATCGAATGCGGGAGCCCGTTCCAACAACGCGCGGAGCTGCCTGTCGGCAGGACGGCCGGAGCCCATCGCGACCTCTGCGCGGAGCCGGAGGTAGGCTACCTGAAGCTCGGTTGGCATCGCTGCCAGATGTTGCTGAGCGGCGTCCAGCTCCCTCGTCGCGCAATCGTAGTCCAGCTGGGCCAAGCAGATTTGGGTCCGCTCGATGCGTTGGGTCGGCGGCACGGAGGACCCTCGCCCCTCCTGATAAGCGGGCACGAGCACGGCCATCAAGCCCGCCAGTAGCGCGGTCAGTCGCGTCGATGTGTGGTCCACCGTCGCGACGGTACCACGGCGGTTCAGCCACGGTCCACACGGAGGACAAACCCTCGAGGGGCACCGTTGGGACCGGCGCGAGCTCGGCATCGGAGCTGTGTCCGGAAGCGAGCCCCGTAGATCGTCGGAAGCCAACGGCCGCCACAGTTGAGCTCGACCTCCGTCCCGCGGGCCGCCGCGAGGTTCGCTCGCACGCCGCCGCGGTCCGCGCTGATCCTGACTCGGAACTTGAGCCCTCCGCTGCCCCGCGCAGTCACCAGCACCGAGCCACTGGTGGGCAGCCACCGCGTCTGTGTGGGCGCGAACCCCGCGGCTCCCCCGCCCTTGATGTAGAGGCTGTGGTTGGACTCGAACCGGACACGCAATCGCCCCACCCGGGCCTTGGCGCGCGTGTTGCGGGCGGCTCCCTTCCGGGTCTCGGCGGGGTCCGAGGGCGTCCCTTCGGCGCTCCCTGTGGTGCGGCGATCCGCGCGCTCGCCATCGATGAGCGTGGGCTCGGAGGCAGCACGAGTCAGCGCCGATTCCTCCACGACCTCCGTGGTGGTGACCGAGACGT
>JAAZYN010000367.1 GCA_014239625.1 Myxococcales bacterium
AGAACCTTGACCTTTGGTTTGCTCCCGAGGATCCGGATGACCGGCTTCTTCTTCTTCTTGGGTGGGTCGACCTTCTTGGGCGGGTCGACCTTCTTGGGCGGGTCGACCTTCTTGGGTGGATCGAGCTTCTTGGGTTTTGCGGTGGTCGTAGCTCTCTTCTTCTTCTTCTTCTTCGTCGTCGTCGTGGGCGTCGGTGATCCTGGCGTGGTCGCCGGCTCTGACGGCGGCGGGGTGGCGACCGGCGGCGGGGTCACTGACCTGGCCAGCGCCACCGACTGCATCAATGTCTGCCCCAGCTGCTCGGCGGTGACGGTGATCGACAGGGTGTGGGGTTGGTGATCCGCCGCCGTGACCACGATCGTGTGCTGTCCGGCGCCTAGTGAGGTCGTCAATGGGCTCGTGCCGGCAGGTGTCCCGTTGACGCTGACGCTCGCTCCGGCAGGGCTGCTCGCGATCTTGAACGTAGCGGTCAGCGGGGGCGCTGCTATAGGAGGCGGGTCTGCGGCGGCCTGGGCATCGGGCGCGCTGGTGTCTGCGAGCGCGTTCGCCGTCCCGTCGCCGTCCGTCTGCTCTGCGGACGTCTTGGCTGGCGCGGCCTGACGGGGTGGGGGCTTGGTGCTCTCGAAGAGGTTGACTTTGATGCCCGAGCGCCGCGTGTCTTTGGCGTCATCGCTGGAGGCTGTGGGGGCGCCGTCTCGAGGCCGCGCCTCTGCGGGCTTGTTTTGTGGCCTCGCGGGGGCGCCCGGGTCTGGTGCGTCCAGCGCCACTGCAGGCTTGGTCGCGTCGGAGTCGCGGGTGGCGAGGTAGGCGGCGTATGCCCCAACGGCCAAGAGCAGCGCCAATAACGCCAGCCACATCCAACGGTTGCCCGCACTCGGCCCGCTCGGAGGCATCGGCGTCGAGCTCATGGTGATCGGCTCGGTGCCGAAGCTCCCGTCCTCATGGGCCGAGGGGCGGAGGTCCCGGAGAACACTGTTCTCGGTATCCGCCGTGACGGCGCCCAGGGTTCGGCGCACATCGCGGATCGCCTGCCGCATCTCGCGGACGGTCTGGAACCGCTCCGCGGGCTTCTTCTTCAACGCCCGACTGACCAGCTCCTGAAGCCCCGGGGGGAAGGTCAGGTCGGGTCGGGTCTGGGATAGCAGGGGCGGCTTCTCGCTCAGCTGTTTGCTCAAGATCTCGTAGGAGGTTCGGCCTAGGAACGGCAGCCGGCCAGTGAGCAGCTGAAACAATACGATCCCGCTCGCGTACACGTCGATTCGCGCGTCGAAGCTCTCTTGGGTGATCTGCTCGGGGGCCATGTACAGCGGAGTGCCGCACAGGACCGTCTCCTGGGTCAGCGAGTCCAGCGCATGGTCCGTGGACTCCGTAGGGTCCTGGTCGAAGTGCTTCGCGATCCCGAAGTCCAGGATCTTGACGAAGTCTTCCTCGTCGTCCTGGGTCACCAAGAAGACGTTGTCAGGCTTCAGGTCCCGATGGACCACGGAGTGATTGTGGGCATGCTCCAGCCCGCGGAGGATCATCTCGGAGAGATGCAGGCTCCGCATGACCGTCAACGCCGACTCCTTCTTGAGGAGATCGCGCAGCGACGTGCCCCTCAGATATTCCATCACCAGGAACATGTGATCATCGTCCATCTGGCCGTAATCATGAACGATGGTGATGTGTCGGTGGTTCAGTTTCGACGCGATACGGGCTTCGCGCTCGAACCTGCTGACGGTCCGCTCGTCGACGATTGGGAGGAGCTTGATCGCGACCTTCCGGCGCGTGGAGATCTGGACGGCCTGATAGACGGGGGCTCTCATCCCGCCGATGCCCAGGTAGATGCCCAACTCGTAGCGCCCGGCGATGACCATGCCGGCCAGGTCCTGCAGCGACTCCGTGTCGCATTCAGGGCACAGCGACCCCTCGAAGCCTTCGAAGCGTAGCTTGTCTTTTGGACACAGGCGCTTCAAGGGTGGCAACTCCGGCGGTTCATGCGGTCCGCTAACCTACCTGATTCGAAGTCCAAAGAGTAGTTTGCGGTGCACCGACCCGCCGCTCCCGGCGCAGCCCCTCGGCGCAATCTCAGAAGGTGCCACCCACGCCCACCGCAGCGCCGCCCGGCAGGACCGAGGCCCCGACGCTCAGCTCGCCGCTGCGTTGAGGCGCCGCTGGAGCTGTCGCCATGAGAATGAGCCCGACCAGGGCGGCCGCACCGCCGACTCCCATGAGGACATCACCCGCCAAGGCGTACGTCTGACCACTCTCGGCGAGGTCGACCCGTTCGTTCGCGCCGGCGGTCTTGAAGTCGTCATTGCCGAGTAGGGCAGCGACGTACAGCCCCCCCGCCGCGAGCATGACGACCCCGCCGGTCACCAGGGCCGCGATGCCGCCGGTGCGCTGTCGGTCGCCCGCACCCGAGGCTACTTCGCTGCCCGGCCGCGTGGCGGGCGTGTTGTCGAGCGCGGTCGGCTTCTTCCCGTCTGGTTGCTTTGGCTCCGGCCGCTTGTTGGCCATCTCGCGTAGCTCGCCCATGCGGCGGATGGCCTTCTCCACCAGCCCCGGATCAGCGTCTGCGGCAGCGGCGTACTTCTTATAGTAGATCGCCGCCATGTCGTACTCCTTGAGCTTCGCATCGTAGATGAAGGCGATGTTGTAAAGGATGTCGCTGGGGCGTTGAGCGATCTGGTAGGCCTCGACGTAGGCGCGGACCGCCTTGGCGAAATCTTTGGCGGCAAAGTGTTGGGCCGCCTCTTCGGCCTTGGACTCGATCTGCTTCGTGATGTCGTCGTCGTCGTTCGCCAGGGCCGGATGCGTGGGTAAGCCCAGCATGAAGATAGCCGCGCCGGCATAGACAGCGCGGGCAAAGCGGCCCGTAGTCGTGTATGTGGACATAGCGTGACGGTAACCGATCAGGGGTCACCGTCAAGGAGCCGCCGTGTCGGGAACATCGCAGCCAGCCGCCCCGTTTGCGCTCGGCGTCAAGGCCAACGCTCCTCGGTCGTTCAAGGCCTTCCGCCGCTTCAACGATCCCGAGTTGGCGCCCCTCACCGGGCGCCGTGGCCGGCTCGAGCCGGCCACGGCGGCTCTGTTCCCGTCCTCGAGTCTCCCCGACCGCCTGGCTCGGGCCTTGGCCATGGGTCGGGTCTTGCCGACAAAGGAGCTCTTCGAGAGCTTCGAGTTCTTCGAGCGGGTCCGGCGGCCGCTTCGCGCTCCCACCGTGGCGGATATGTGCTGCGGTCACGGATTGACGGGGGTCTTGTTCGCCGTCTTCGAGCCTCGCGTGGAGCGCGTGGTCCTGGTGGATCGCCGCAAGCCGCGGAGCTTTTCCCGGATGCTCGATGCGGTGGGCACGGTCGCCCCTTGGGCTGCGCAAAAAGTCAGCTTCGTCGAAGCTCGGGCCGCGGTCGCCGCCCGCGAGCTGCCGCCCGGGGCCTCTGTCGTCGCCGTGCATGCGTGCGGCGCTCAGACCGATCGAGCCTTGGAAGCGGCGGTGCGCCTCGGCGGTCACGTGGCCCTCATGCCCTGTTGCTATTTTCGCACCGCTGACGGAGCCCCTCGGGCGGTGCGGCAGGCGCTGCCCGCCGACTTGGCGACGGACGTGGACCGGACCTACCGATTGCGCGCCGCTGGGTACTCGGTCCGGTGGACCGGGGTCCCCCCGGCGATCACGTCGTGTCATCGGATCATCGTGGGATCGGTGGGTCATGAGCGCTGACCCGCGAGCGCGGACCGTGGCGTGGCTCGAGGAAGCCGTGGTGGGGCTCAACCTCTGCCCGTTCGCTGCCGGCCCATGGAGCGCGGGGCGGGTGCAGATCGTGGTCGCGGAGGCGCGAACGCTCGAAGGCGCGGTGCGGGCAGTGGCAGCTGAGGTCGACCGCCTGGTCCAGACGCCAGGCGCCACCCTGTCGTCGACGTTGGTAGTGCTACCCCATGTCTTGGAAGCCTTCGACGACTTTGTGGGCGCTATCGAGATCGTGCTGGGGCTGCTGAGGGACGCGGGCGCCGAGCAGCTGGTCCAGCTGGCCCATTTTCACCCCGCGTACCGGTTTGAAGGCACCGACCCCGATGAGCTCGGGAACTACACCAACCGGGCCCCTCTCCCGACCTTTCATCTGCTCAGGCACGAAGAGGTCGAGCGGGCCTTGACGAGTCATGGCGCCGGGCTCGCGATCCCTGAAACGAATATCCAGACCCTCGACCGTCTTGGGCTATCCGAGGTGAGCCGTCTCTGGCAACGGTTTCGCTCGTGAGCCCTACGGAATCTCGAGGCCTGAGTCGTGAGCGCTGTGGGGCCTCGGGGTCTACCCGCCGAGCGCTTCGGTGCGTCGAGTCGTTTTGCGTGGGGCAGAGGTGGTCGCTCAGCAGGGCGGACCGCTGCCCGCCCTGAAAGGAGGAGGGCCCGCCCCTGACGTCGTCCGAGACGACAGCAGGGGCGGGCCCTTAAAGAGTCGTAGTGTCACGCATCAGGCGCGACGATGTGCAGGGATCTGGGGCGGTCGGAATGCGAGTCCGGCCGTCCTGGTAGGAAATGAGGAAGGAGAAAGGAGGGAGTTACCACACGCAGCTGTGGGCTGCTGCAGATTGTGTGCCATCCCTGGCGGCCAGGTGAATAGCCGGCGCCTGATGCGCGGGTTTCGCATTATGAGACACGCGCCGAGCCCAAAGAGACCCAGGTTATCCACAGGGGACCGTAACGAACCTTGCTTGTCTCATTTTGCATCACCTTGCGGCTGTTTTCTCATTTTGAGGCACCGCGCGGTGTTTTCTCATGGTGAGGTGTTTGGTTGAGTCTGGGCGTTGTCACGGTGGGAGGTCGAATCGTGCGCCGCTGGCGTATCGTTGTCGCCTGTTCTACTCGGGCTAGCCCGCATTTCTCACCAGACTTCGGCTGCAACCTTCGGATGGGCAGGCGCTA
>JAAZYN010000368.1 GCA_014239625.1 Myxococcales bacterium
CGCCCGCGAGGGCGAGCCGGTATCTCTCATCGGGGTGCGCCTGCACATCCTCGTCTCCGGCGGGCGGTTCGACCTGACCACCCGCGACGCCTACCCGCTCTGACACAGCAGGACTCCCGATGAAGATCGTCTCCACCAATCGCTACGTCGGCCCGAACCTCTACGCTCACTTCCGGGTGATTCGCCACATCCTCGATCTGGGTGAGCTCGAACATTGGCCCACCGGCCGGCTGGGCGAGGCGTTCATCGGCCGGCTCCTGCAATGGCTGCCTGGGCTGCACGAACACGGCTGCTCCTATCGCGAGCCCGGCGGCTTCGTGCGTCGCATGCGCGAGGGCGAAGGCACCTGGCTCGGCCACGTCATGGAGCACGTCGCCCTGGAGCTGCAGAGCGAGGCCGGGCTGGAGGTGACCTTCGGCAAGACCCGGTCCATCGAAGGCCAACCGGGGCACTACTCGATGGTCTTCCAGTACACCCACGAGGAGGTGGGCCGCGACGCCAGCCGCCTCGCCCTGGACCTCATCCACCACCTGCTGCCGGCGGAGCTGCGGCCCGACGACGGGCCGGCCGAGGGCTGGAATTTTGGCGACGAGCGCGATGGGTTCATCCGCGACGCCCAGCGTCACGCCTTCGGACCCAGCACCGGGTCGCTGGTTCAAGCGGCCGAAGAGCGCGGGATCCCGTGGCTGCGCTTGAACCGTTACAGCCTCGTGCAGTTCGGCCACGGCCGTCATCAACAGCGCATTCAGGCGACCACCACGAGCACGACCAGCAACATCGCCGTCGACCTCGCCTCGGACAAAGAGGAGACCAACCAGATCCTGCGCGCGCTGGGGCTCCCCGTGCCCGACCAACGCCTGGTGCGTAGCAGCTCCAGCGCCAAGAAGGCCGCCCAGCGGGTCGGGTACCCGGTGGTCATCAAGCCGCTCAACGCCAACCACGGTCGCGGCGTGTCCATCGGGCTGACCCGCCCGGAGCAGGTCGAGGTCGCCTTCGCCAAGGCCCGTGAGCACAGCCGCAGCGTGCTGGTGGAGAGCTTCATCGAGGGCTTCGACCATCGCATGCTGGTGGTCGACGGTGAGCTGGTCGCCGCCGCCAAGCGGGTCCCGGGCCACGTCGTGGGCGACGGCGAGCGGACCGTCGAGGAGCTCGTCCACGTGGTCAACGCGGATCCGCGCCGGGGCGTCGGCCACGAGAAGGTCCTCACCCGGCTCGAGCTGGACCACCAGGCCGATCGCCTCCTGGGCAAGCTGGGCTACGATCGGACGGCCGTTCCGGCGCCCGGCGAGGTCGTGTACCTGCGCTCCACCGCCAACCTGTCGACGGGGGGCACGGCCATCGACGTGACCGACCTGGTGCACCCGGACAACCGGGAGATGGCGATCCGCACCATCAAGGCCATCGGGCTCGACGTCGGCGGCGTGGACTTCCTCACCGACGACATCTCCAAGTCCTACCGCACCGCCGGCGGCGGCATCTGCGAGGTCAACGCAGGGCCCGGCTTCCGGATGCACGTGGCGCCGAGCGAGGGCACGCCGCGCGACGTCGCCAGACCGGTCATCGATATGCTCTTCCCCAAGGGCGCCCCGACCCGGATCCCCATCGCCGCCATCACCGGGACCAACGGCAAGACCACCACCAGCCGCATGTTGGCCCACATCCTGAAGTTGCACGGGTACACCGTGGGGCTCACGTCGACCGATGGGATCTACATCGACGGCCAGCTCAGCGTCGAGGGGGACATGACCGGCCCGCAGTCGGCCCGCATGATCCTGCGAGACCCCTCGGTCGACGCCGCGGTCATGGAGACGGCCAGAGGCGGCCTGCTGCGAAGCGGCATGGGGTACACCAAGTGCAACGTCGCCGCTTGCCTCAACGTGCAGTCCGACCACCTGGGCCTGCGCGGCGTCAACACCCTCGAGGAGCTGGCCAAGGTCAAGCGCATCCCCATCGAGGTGGCCACCGACGCCGTCGTCTTGAACGCCGACGACCAGAACTGCCTTCAGATGGCCGACTACACCGGCGCCGAGCGCGTCTGCTACGTCACCATGAACCCGCGGCACTCGCTGGTGAAAGATCACATCGGCGCCGGAGGTCAGGCGCTGGTGCTCGAGCAGGGCATCAACGGCCACATGATCACTGTCTACGACAGGGAGCAGCACATCCCGCTGTTGTGGACCCATCTGATCCCGGCCACGGTCGAAGGGCGCGCCCTGCACAACGTCCAGAACGCCATGTTCGCCGCCGCCCTGGCGCGCAACATGGGGGTCAGCCTGGAGCACATCCGCCAGGGCTTGCGGACCTTCGACACGACGTTCTTCCAGGCCCCGGGTCGGATGAACATCTTCGACGAGCACCCCTTCAAGGTCATCTTCGACTACGCGCACAACGCCGCCGCGGTCAAGGCCATGGCCGATCTGGTCGACCGCTTCGAGGTGCGCGGCCGACGCATCGTGGTGCTGTCCGCGCCCGGCGACCGACGCGACGAGGACATCGTCGAGATCGCCCAGGTCGCCGCCGGCCACTTCGACCACTACATCTGCCGCCGCGACGACCGGCCACGAGGGCGAGGCGAGGACGAGGTCCCCACCATGCTCCGCGACGCGCTGATCGGGGCGGGCGTCGATCCCGAGCGGGTTCGGGTCATCGTCGATGAGCGAGCGGCCATTCAGGCGGCCCTGGGGATGGCCCAAGCCGACGACCTGTTGCTGATCCTGGCGGACGCCATCACGCGCGGCTGGAAGCAGGTCGTCTACTTCAACAGCGGGGACGTGGCCAGCCACCCCTCCCCCTCGGAGGTTCGGACGGCGCCCATCGACGTCGGCCCCTTCGAGCTCGACGCCGGGGTCGAGCTCGTGCGCGACGGGCGCGGGGTGCGTATCGCGCGGGAACAATCCGACTGATCGGGTAGGCGATGAGGATCATCGACTCAAGACGACTGACCGGGCCCAACGTGATCTGGGAGCGACCCGGCGCGGTGCTCGACGTCCGCTGCGACGACCCGCTCGTCGACGCGCTGACGGCCCGCTGGAGCAGCTGGGCAGCCCGGATGCTCGCGGCCGTGGGCTGGGAGCACGAGGAGACCTGCGCGCGACCCGTCCAAGGTGGCGTCAGCCTGGCGCTCTCGGCCCGAGTGGACGCCTTGTACGCCGCCACCGAGGTGGCCGAGTGGGCGTTCGAGGCGGCCGCTGCCGAGCTCCGACAGAGCGCCCCGCCGGACCTCGACGCCGGCGCGCAGGCCCTGCGCGACGCCATCGCGGAGGAGCACAACGAGGCGCTGATCGCCTTGAAGATCGCCGCCCAGGACGCCGGCGTGGCGTTTCTCAGCGACGACGACCAGGCCTCCGTCGGCCTCGGCGCAGGGTCCAAGGCGTGGCCCGTAGGCGCCCTGCCCGCCCCCGGCGCGATCGCCTGGGAGCAGGTCCACGACGTCCCCGTCGGGCTGGTCACCGGGACCAACGGCAAGACCACCACCGTGCGCTTGGCCGCGGCGATGGCTCGAGCTGCGGGCGCCGGCGTGGGGATGACCTCCACCGAGTGGCTCAGCGTCGACGGCGAGGTCATCGATCGAGGTGACTACGCGGGCCCCGGCGGCGCGCGGACGGTGTTGCGTGACCCGCGCGTGCGGCTGGCGATCCTGGAGGCCGCCCGCGGCGGGCTGCTGCGCCGCGGGTTGGGGCCGCGCCACGCGGACGCGGTAGCCATCACGACGATCGCCGAAGACCACCTCGGTGACTTCGGGTCGGCCACCCTCGACGAGCTCACCGACATCAAGTGGACCCTGACGCGCGCGCTTCGACCCGGCGGTCGGTTGGTCCTCAACGCCGATGACCCGATCCTGGTGGCGAGAGCGGCTGGCGACGACGCCCTCGCCCCGGTCGTCTGGTGCAGCCTGGACCCCTCCAACCCGGTCCTGGGCCAACACCTCGAGGCGGGCGGCGAGGGGTTCACGGTGGTCGACGCGCACCTGGCTCGGATCACCGCCACCGAGGTCCAGCCGCTGGCCGCCGTCGACGCCGTGCCCCTGACCCTGGGCGGCGCGGCCCGACACAACGTGACCAACGCCCTCATGGCGTCGGGCCTGTGCTTCGCGCTGGGCATCACGCGAGAGGCGATCGCCCAGGGCCTGCGCGCCATGAGCCCCTCCGACAACCCCGGCCGGGGCAACCTCTATACCCTCGATGAGGTCACCGTCCTGGTGGACTTCGCCCACAACCCTCAGGCCGTGGAGGCGGTCGCGCAGCTCGCCCGAGCGCTCCCGGCCCAGCGGCGCGCGCTGTCCTTCGGCCAGGCCGGCGACCGCACCGACGCGCAGCTCCGAGAGCTCGCGCGGGTGGGATGGGGGATCGGGCTCGACCGGCTCTTCATCGCTCAACTCGCCGACTATCGCCGTGGTCGGGAGCTCGGCGAGGTGCCGGCGATGCTGCAGGCCGAGCTGCTCGACCGGGGCGCGCGACCCGACCAGGTCAGCGTCCACGGCGGAGAGCTCCAGGCCCTGGACGCGGCGCTCCGCTGGGCGCGGCCGGGTGACCTCATTGTGCAGCTCGCCCTGGCCGACAACACCGCGGTCCTCCGAGAGCTGGAGGGGCGCGGAGCGCGGCTGACGTGAGCGCCCCCGGCTGTCCCTACCCGTCGGGGTAGAGGGATTGGACGAAGTCGCGCCCGCCGACGTGACAGCCGACGCACCCTGGCGCGCCAGCGGCGGCGACCATGGGCGGGCGGCCGGGCTGGAGCTCGAAGGTCTCGTAGAAGTACCACTCATCGGCTCCGCCAGCGCCCGGGCCGATCTTCAACAGCACCCCGAAGCCCTAGGGCGCGCCGTCGGCCACCACGTACTCACGGACCGCGATGCACCCACTGGGATGCAGCGCGCCGACCGCCTCGAGGG
>JAAZYN010000369.1:0-209 GCA_014239625.1 Myxococcales bacterium
GCGGCGCGATGGCGACCGCCGTGACCGCCGGCCTCGCGGACTTCGTCGCGCTGGGCCTGCTCGATCGAGTCCCAGCGCTGCACCCGATACAAACCGTCGGCTGTGCTCCCCTGGTGCGCGCGTGGCGGCGTTTGGATGATGCTGCCCGGGACAGCTCCGTCCAAGAGGCGCTGGCGAGGGCCGTGACGGCACGGTCAGCGCACATGTGG
>JAAZYN010000369.1:219-4880 GCA_014239625.1 Myxococcales bacterium
TGGCCCACGGCGCCTCACAGCGTCGCCCACGGTATCCTCGATGACGAGACCTACGACTGGTATGCGGTGGTCGAGGCCACCGCGCGAACCGGCGGACACCCGATCCTGGTGGACGACGGGATGCTCGTTCAAGCGCGCTCCATCGCGAGCGCGGCGGCCCAAACCCCCATCAGCTATACCGGAGCCGCTGGCCTGGCTGGCGCCCTCACCCTCGACGAGGCCGCACAGGACCAAACACTCGTGGTGCTTAGCGGCAGAGACCGAGAGACATGATGGACGCGCGCACCTCGTCGGGGGACCTCCTCCGCATCGCTCTGACACAGACGCGTAACGCGTACCAGCATATGCCGGAGAGCGTCGCTGACGTGGCCAGATTGGCTGGCGAGCTCGACGCCATCAGGGCGGCGAACATCGACCACAACGAGGCACTGATCCGCCTCGCTGCAAGCCAGGGGAGCCGCATCGTGGGGCTCGGTGAGCTCTTCCCCGGACCGTACTTCGCCCTGGACGAAGACCCGATGTGGCTCGACGCCGCCGAGGACGCCGAGACCGGCCCATCCGTCCGTCGCATGCGCGAGGTTGCGAGAGAGCTGGCCGTGGTCATCGTGGCGCCGATCTACGAGATCGAGAGCGGCAGTGGCCACCGATACAATACCGCCGTGGTCATCGACGCAGACGGAGCGGTCTTGGGTAAATACCGCAAGACCCACATCCCCGATGGCCAAAATGAGCGGGCCAGTTTTCGCGAGGCCTTCTACTATGAGCCATCGCGAGGGTTGCCGATCCAGCACGCGCGAGGCGCCACCGGAGGCAACCCCTTTTTCCCGGTGTTCACAACCCGCCACGCCCGGATCGGCGTCGCCATCTGTTACGATCGCCACTTCGATGGGGCCATGTTCAGCCTCGCGCGGGAAGGCGCCCAGGTGATCTTCGTGCCGGCCGTGACCTTCGGCGCCAAGAGCGAGCGGATGTGGCAACACGAGTTCCAGGTGGACGCGACGCGACACAACGTCTTTGTCGCTGGCTCCAACCGCATCGGAGTAGAGCCCCCCTGGGACACCCGCTATTTCGGGCAGAGCTACGTCACCGGGCCAAACGGACGGCTCGCTGACCGCAGCACCCACGATCGCGTGATCATCTCAGACATCGACCTCGGCGACCTGCAGCGCGACGATCCCAGCGGCTGGAACCTTCAGCGTGACCTTCGAGATCCGATCTACTCCAAGCGCCTCACGCGTTGACGACAGTTAACGGCGTCAACCTCGCGCTGGCGTTGCCCCCCGGGAAAGACACATCCTCGCCTGTGACGGCGCCGCGCTACGCCGCGCTGCGACGTTTTCGGGCTCCCTGAACGGCCGACCGGCGCGTCGCAGCCGAGGCCTGTTGGCGTTTCAGGTAACGCGCGCGAGCGTTCTTGTTGGAGCATTTGCGGCTGCAATACTTGGAGCCAGGCCGCGCCCCATTGTCGCACTTGTGCCATTCACAGCTCGCGAGCAACGTCTCGGGCTGCGCCGCGACAGCAGGACGTCGAGCGGCCTCCTGGGCCTGCCGGAAGCGCTCCAGGAGCTCCTCCGGTGCCAACGCGTCGGAGTGCAGCGAGCGCTCACCGCGCTCCAGCCGCTGCTGATGCCGCGCCTCATAGACCTCGCCGTCCGCCGCGACTCGGCCCGACTCGACCTCGCGACCGCCCTGCGGGGGTGCGCCCGCGCCATGTTCGCACCCCTGTGGACGATGACTTTTGCAGCCCGCGTACCAGCAGCTCCCCACCCCCGCTGGCAGGCGCACGGCGCGCATGTGGGAGGTACAGATCCAGTAGTCGTCGTTGATCCAGATTGCAGCCATCGAGAGCTCCAAAAGTAGTGCGCGTGACAGGAATGTGACGCATATGTTGCCATATATGGCACCACCAATCCACAGATCCGACGCAAGCCATTGAAACTTATAGCCATTCAACTCTCCATCGCCTCACGCATACAGCGCTGGCCCGGGCGCAACTACCTGAGATCAGTGGAGATCGGCTGTATTAATCCGGATACGCCACCGCCCAGCCGCGGGTTGGTCGACCTGGACTCGCCCTTTCACCGACGCGGCGAAACCGCGGACGTGCCTGTCGAGGCCTGAAGCGGCCTCCACACAACTGCGAGCGTCCAGCCGGAACTCCACCGACGCGATGCGCCCCTTCGGCGCCTGCCACCGCAGCGCCAGACCGTCCGAGTAGGCGGGGCCCGGGAGGCGCAGATCCGCGCTGTATGACTTTTTGGACAGGCGCCCTCCCAGGCGCTTGACCACCCTGGACGCGGAGAGCCCCAGCAGCCCCGAGCCCCAGACCCGGTGCAGATCGACGTAGGGATCAAACCGCAAGCGCTCGGCCCGCCCAGCCCGGTCGCTCATCAGGGCGACGCTCAACCCAGCCTTCGGTTCGATCCACACGCGCGTCGTCAAGGGCTTGGTCGCGCTGCCGGGCGCGCGCACCGGTGTACAGCTCTGAGGCGGGCCCCAGGCGGCCGTCAGCCCCCGCGAGACGCCGCGCTGAGGGACCATGAAGTGCAGGTGGAGCCCGTCAAACCCGCGCACCGGATGAAAAGAGAACCCATAGAGCACCGGATCGTAGGATGTTCGGCGTGACACGAACAACGCCGGGGCGGCTTTGCGGGCCTCTTCGCGGGACATCCCGAAGCGCAGGTGGCGCATGGTCCCGTAGAAACCGGGGGCGCTCCCCAGCAGGTCGCTCGCGCTGGTCGCCGTCGCCGGCGCGGTCATCGCGAGCGCGGCCACGAACGCTAAAGCTACGCACCGAGGCTCTGAACGTAGTTGACGTCGCCGGAATCGAAGACGGCGCCGCGGAGCGCGTTCATGATGTACCAATAGGTCAGATCCACCTCGGTCTCCGCGCTTCCTCGACAGGTGTTCTCGGGATCTGCGAGTTGAAACGAGACCTCGAACCCAGCGCCCGAGAACTCGACCCGACCATCGCAAACAGCGGCGCGACACTCCACCCCGTCCATCCGCCCGTGAAGCACGTCGCCGCTGGACGACCTGGAGAAGTAGAACCCGTCGTGCTCCTTGAACTCGGCGAAGGTCTCGAGGGAGCCAAAGAATCGGGGCTTGAGGACGTATGGCCCCCCGTCTTCGGGGCAAAAGATGTCGCAGTTGCCACACTCGTTGCAGAAGTCGGCGTAGTTGGCGATCTGGTGCTTCTCCGACAGCGTCAGCTCGCCCTCGTGGCGCGCCACGAAGCCGCCCTGATCGGTCCGTCCCAGCTTCACCACGGGGAGCGTGACCGGAGCCAGATGAAGTAAGAAGTTGGCGTTGTTTGGGCAAACCGGGACGCACTTGTCGCAGGTGACGCAGTCGAACAGCTCCAGCATGGTACCCAGCTTCCGCGGGGGCTTGGAGTTTTTAGCCCGACTGTAACGCGGGTCGCTCTCCAGTCCGTTGACGTAGTGGTCGGTGTTGACGATCTTCGCCGCCCCGAGCCAGGCATCAAAATGTGACCCCGCGGCGGCCCGCAGGTCGCCTCCGTTGGCCAGCGCGTCGACGCACGCAGCGGTCACCTCGGCGGACATCCCGTCCACCCGACTCAACGCGCTGGCGCCCTCGCCGTAGGCGCGGATGACAAACTGCTCGACGTCGGGCGCCCCCACCTTCTTCATGCGCGAGGTGAGGTCCTTGAAGTAGCCGGCGGCCCTCCCGTAGCCACCGACGCGACACAAATCGGTGCACACCGTAATCGGCGTGAGTCCGATGGCGACGGCGTCGGCGAAGTTCTTGCGATCGATGCCCGCAGAAAAACTGATGGGGAAGCGGTCACCGAAGCGGTCCCGGAACATCTTCACCAGATGCATGGCGATGACGTGAAGGGGCTGCCCGCTGAGGTACATCTCGCCTTCGGTGGCGGGGAAAAAGGTGCGTCGGTTCTCGACGATGAGCGTGTTGGAGAACTTCACACCAAAACTCAGCCCCAGCGCGTCAGCGGTGGCTCCGAGGCGCTCGACGAAACCCTGGGCTTGTTCCCACGTGGTGTCCCGCTCGAAGGCGGTCTGCGGCACGTGAATGTCGGTGTAGCCGAGGGCCTCGTTGAGCAACCGAGGGACCTCCTTGGGCCCCAACAACATCGGGTTGAGCTTGACGATGCAGTGGAGGTTCAACTCCCTGAGCAAGAAGTCGATGATCCCCTCGATCTCGTCCGGCGGGCACCCGTGGAAGGTGCTCAGGGTGAGGGTGTCGGAGAGCTTCGTCGGGTAGTCCAGGGCGCGATATTGCGCGTATTCGTCGGGGATCTGGGCGCGATAGGTCTCGATCTCGCGGCTGGCGTCCAGCATCCCGCGCATGAACGTCAGCACCTTTTCCGAGCGAATCCCGGCCAGATCGTAGCCGACGCTCATGTCATACAGGGTGTCCCCTTGACCCGCAGCCAGAGGGCAGATGCCGCTGGCGGCGAGCATCTCCACGAGCATCATGCCTTTGACGTACTCGCCCAGGCTCTGCGAGACCTTCAGCTCCTGCGACCACTCCACGTTGTAGCCGACGGTCTCCATGTCGATGCACGGCCGCGGGATCTCGAGCGCATCGTTTATCTGAACGGTCTTGAGCTCCATGATGCGACAGCCGGAAAGCCAGCTCAGGACGATGTTCTGAGCCATCTGCGACTGCGGGCCGGC
>JAAZYN010000036.1 GCA_014239625.1 Myxococcales bacterium
GGAGGGCAAGACCCACCAGCTGGAGACGACCATGACGACCCAGCGTAAGCTCGGCAACTGCCTGCTCAACGATGACCTCGCGCAGCTCCGCGCGAAACGAGATCTCGTGGTGCGGCTCCTCGAGCGCAGCGACGTCGAGCAGCCTCGCGCCGCCGTAGAGCAGTGGTGGTATCGCAACAAGATGGAGCTGACCTTCGGCGACGACCGGGCGCGCACCTTCGCCCTTGGGCTGAGGCCGACGGGTTGGCATCGCGAGGTGGTGGGGCTTCGCGAGTGTCACCTCATGGACCCGGAGCTCATCGTGGTCGCCGACGCGGTCCGTCAATGGGCTGCCGACACGCCGCTGGAGTGGCTGATCCAGCTGACCGTGCGCACCGGAAAACGCACCGGCCAGAGGCTGCTGGAGTTGGTGACGACCCACGCCGAGACCGTCAACGGACAGCCCGCCGCCGATGTGGTGGAGGGCTTCCGGGCCGTCGCCCAGGAACACGCGGTGAGCGTCTGGTGGACACAGGAGCGGGCTGTGCGGGGCGAGCGGACCCGATGGACGAGCCGGCACCTGGCCGGTCGTCGGGACTACGCCGAAGAGCTGCACCTCCCGGGTGGTCGAGCTCTCCGCCTCGCGGTCCCGCTGCGAGCGTTCTTTCAGCCAAACCCGAAGACGGCCGAGGTCATCATCGAGGTCATCGTCGACAGGTTGGGACAAGCCCGACAACTGGATCTCGTGGACCTCTATTGCGGCACGGGTACGATGGGGTTGGCCCTCGCGCCCTGGGTGCGGCGGGTCATCGGGGTCGAGCTCGTCCCGGACGCCGTCGAAGCCGCCAGGAGGAACGCGAGCGCCAATGGGTTGGATAACGCGCACTATCTCGTGGGAGATTGCGCCAAAGTGTTGGCGTCCGAAGAGTTTCAAAGCCTGATGGCGCAAGGGCGGCCGGACATCGTCCTGGTGGATCCGCCCCGGGCCGGGCTGCAGGGCAAGGCGCTGGAGCTCACGGCGTCCTTGGGAGCCCCGATGATCGTCTACGTCTCGTGTGGCCCCAAAGCCCTCGCGAGGGACCTGAAGGCCCTGGCCGAGCTGAGCTACCGAGCGGAACGCATCCAACCAGTGGACCTGTTTCCGCAGACCCACCACATCGAGAACGTGGCGTTTTTGAGGCGCGCGAACCCGTGACCGAATCCGACATCACGAGATCCCTCCGCGCGACCGCCGGCCGCGTCGGTTTTGACCTCGTCGCGGAGTTGCCGCGCAGCGCTTACGACCGCACCGTCTCCACGGAGCATCGGCTCCCCGGCGTGGGGCCAGCCGATGCGTTGACCGTCGTGATCGGCAACACGCGCTCGATCTGGCCTGTTTTCCAGGAGGTGCTGGCGTCCACTCCGTCGCTGCTGGAGGAGCCGCACCCCCTCGATCGGTGGACCGTTACCACCCTCGCAGCCATCTTCGAGGCGGCTGCCAAGGGGGTAGCCTACGAGGTTCGGTACGTCTTCGAGCCTCCTCCCCGTCGCATCTTGTTCCAAAAGCTCGCCCAGAGCGCCGGATTGGCTCACCTCGGACCCGCCCAGCTGTCGCTTCACCCGACCTACGGCCCGTGGATCGCGTTTCGCGCGGTCGCCGTATTCGATGCCCGCTGCGCGACCGAGCCTTCGCGTCCCGCAGACCCGTGCTCCAGCTGCCCCGGCCAGCCCTGCATGGGGTCCCTACAGCGCGCGGTGGCGCGCGGCGGGGCAGCGACCTGGGAAGACTGGCTGGCGGTGCGCGACGCCTGCCCCGAGGGGAAGGACCGACGCTACCCGGATGAGCAGGTGCGGTTCCACTACGCCGCCAACGCAGAGCTCGCACGAGCCCTCGAGCAGGACACTCGGTCAGCCTGACGGGTTGTGTTCAGCAGCCGCTATCGGGACGTTCAACAGGGGGGCGTGGGCTCGGCCCAGCGCCACATGTCAAAGGTCGATGGCCAGGGGCTCCGGGGAGCTCTTGGTTCCAGCGTATCCCAGCTGCCCAAAGTGGTTATCGCCCCAGCAACGCACCTCGCCGTCCTCCAGACGTGCGCACGTAAATCGCTTACCGGCGGCGATCTCTGAGACCCTCGACAGGGACTTCAGGCGAAACGGCGTCGGCCGATAGATCCGCGATCCATCACCCAGCTGGCCGCTGTAGTTGTTGCCCACGCAGCTCACCATTCCGTCCGTGTCGAGGGCGCAGATGTGGGCCACACCCATGGTGATCTGGGTCGCGCTGGGCCAATCGGCGACCTTGCGAGCCTTGGGTTTGTGATCTCCCCAGCAAAAGACAGCTCCGTCGGCGCGCCTGGCGCAGGTGCGGTTTTGGTACGCGTCGATCTCCACGGCTTGCCCATTGATCCCTTTGACCTGCCTCGGCTTTGATCGGCTCCGGGTCGTCCCGTCACCGATCTGCCCGACGTCGTTTCGGCCCCAGCACCACACCGCCCCGTTGGCCTTGAGCGCGCAGGTATGTTTGGCCGCCGCAGCGACGTCGACGATGTCTCGCCCCAACGCCCTGGCCGACGTCGGTGACGTCTTCACGCTCCGGGTGCCATCGCCCAGCTGGGCGAAGCGGTTGTCGCCCCAACACACCAGCGTCTTGTCTGCGCGGATGGCGCACGTGTGATTCAAGCCAGCGTCGATCTTGGTCACGGTCGCGAGCTTCGGGACTATCTTCGCGCGGGTGCGCATCTCGCGTTTGGCGTCGCCCATCTGGCCGCGCCCGTTGGTCCCCCAGCAGGCGACCTTGCCGTCGCGAAGCAGAGCACACGAATGTTTGCCGCCGTTGGTCACCGCTACGGCTGGCGGGAGGTTACGCACGTCGATCGGCGTCGAGCATCGCGAGGCGGCGCGATCCCCGAGCTGCCAGGCCGTGTTGTGTCCCCAGCAACGCACACGCCCACCGTCGACCACCGCGCAGCTGTGGGCAGAGCCCGCCGCCAGCCTCAGGACCGGCTCGCCCAGTTTTTTGTGGGTCGTCGGCAGCGGCCGGAAGAGCCTGGGGCCCTCGCCCAGCTGTCCCTCTTCGTTGGCTCCCCAACAGACGACTCGCTCGCCTGCGATCTCCGCGCATGCGTGTTTTTCGCCAGCCGCGATCGCGGTCGCCTCGGACAGACCGGCGACCCACACAGGCCTGGCGAAGGTGGCGTCCTCGTGGGCGACGCCATGTCCCAGCTGTCCATGAGCCGCCGAACCCCAGCATTGGACACGGCCGTCGACCAGGCGCGCGCAAGAGAAGTCGTCACCAGCCGCCAACTCCACCGCCTCGGCCCCTAGATCTTCCACCGCCCTGGGTCGATTGGCGTTGGAGCGTGCGCCGTCGCCGAGCTGGCCACGACCGCCCCAGCCCCAGCAATAGACACCACCATCGGACCTCAGCGCGCAGGTGTGGGCCTTGCCCGCGGCGATGTCGATGACATGAGTGAGCCCCGCGATCTCTGCCGCAGCTGCTCGAAACCGCGCCCGGCCATCGCCCAGCTGGCCGAACCGGTTACTGCCCCAGCACTGGACCCGCCCCAGCTCCGTCCGGACGCAGCCGTGCCGCGCACCCAACGCCACCTCGAGGCCGCCGGCCACCCCTCGGATCTCGTCGAGCACCACGGAGCTGCCGTACATGTCCCAGCACTTCACCGCGCCGTCGTGCTCCAGGGCGCAGGCGTCTCGCCCACCGGCGCTTACACCGATGACGTCGCGTAGACCGTTGATGGGTTGCAGGCTGATCTGCTTGCCCCCCCAACAGAAGACGTCCATCTCTTCGTCGCGGACGCAGGTGTGCCGGTCGCCCGCCGCGACCTCGACGATGTCGCTCACCCCCGGGACGGTCGAAGGCGCGTTGGCCTTGGGGAGTTGGTCGTGACCCAGCTGACGCCCTTCGTTGGAACCCCAACAGACGACGGCGCCGGTGCCACGGACGACGCAGGTGTGGTGCCTGCCCGAGTCCATGCGTCGATCCCGGTCCGCCGCGGCGAGGGCGACGGTCTCGGCGGCCGTCGCCAGCGGATCATCGCTCACCTGGAGGCAGGAGCCAACCAGCGCCAAGGCGAGCAGCGGCATACCGACGAACGTACTGAAGATGAACACGGAGCGCATAGCGTCCTTCAAAGTAAACCCGCTTTGCGAGTCGAGCCAAAAAACGACTGGGTTTTCACGACGGGTGGCCGCCCTGCTCGGGTCACCCCAGCGCGAGCTATGGGACGAGCCAGGGGCCATGGGCGCCGGCGGCTTCTCTCAGGCCGCCGACAAAGAGCGATTGCGCGCCTCAAAAGGCGCTGCTACAGTTCGCGCCGCCGTAGCGAACGTCTCGGAGGCCGAGTCTCGATGTCCATCTTGCGAACCATCAAGTCACTGTGTGTCAGCACACTTTGCGTCCTGGCTGTGCTCGGGATGACCGGTTGTTTCAACACGTACAACTTCGAGCCCGATGAGTTCTCAAAGCTCCAGAACAACGAAAAGGTTCCACGGACGGTCAAGTCCAAGGACGGCGACGAGATCGTCGTCGACCGAGGCACCAATGTCTACGTGCGCTCCACCGGTGGGCGCCGCTACCAGCTGACCCCGTTCAACTTCAAGTTGACGCGCAGCCAGCTCGTCGCGTCTGACCGTGACACCCTGTTGATGAAGTCCGAGATCGCCGACTACGAGGTCGATCTGCTGTCGACGCCGCTGACGGTCTTGCTGATCAGCGCCGGCGTGGCGGTCGCTGGCGGGTTGATCGCCTTCGCCGTGGTCGAGTCCAGCTCGTCGAACTGACGAGGGGGCCACGCTCGACCTGTCGTCGACGCTGCTGACCGTCGCCTTGGGGCCGAGGGGCGGTGAACGTTCGCTGCGGCTCCATCCAGGGCGGCCCAGCCTGGGGGTCGAGGGGCCATCACAGGGGCCCTCTCGACCGTGGTCGCGCCCAACGCCCGGGGTGGTGCCCCTGCGGCGCGACGATCGCGTGTCATGGGCGAGGGAGAGCTCGCCGTTCGCGTGGCCGTTCGCGTGGGTGACCTCCGGCCGCGCTCGCGCGACCTCCTGCGTCCAACAAGCTCTCGGGGACCCTGATCATGATCAGGGAGCCGCTGCGCTGGCGGTCCCTTCTCCTGGGGCGTCTGCCTGCTGCTCGAGCTGATGCCGCTTGCTTCCCCTGAACACCGGTGAATATGGCGCAGCGGCCTGATAGGTCCCCTCGCTGATCTTTCCGCGATCTCGCATGACGCTCATGATCCAACGGAGGTGCCGCCGCCAGCCGTCGGTGACCTCGCCGCGCTTGAACTGCCAGTAATACTTCTTGGGGTTCGGGATCAGGCTCACCAGGAAGACGGCCTCCAGCGGCGTGAGCTCCGAGGCGCGCTTGCCGAAGTAGTGGCGGGCGGCGTGTCGGACGCCGTAGATACCAGGGCCCCACTCGATGACATTCAAGTACAGCTCCATGATGCGCTCTTTCGACAGCGCGTGCTCGAGCTGTGACGTGATGAACAGCTCCTGGAGCTTGCGCGAGATGGTCTTCTCTCGGCTCAAAAACAGGTTCTTCACCAGCTGCTGGCTGATCGTACTCGCGCCACGGGCGAAGCGCCCTTTCTTCAGGTTGGCGACCAGCGAGCTGCGGATCGCGAAGGGTGAAAAACCAGAGTGGCGGAAGAAGGCGCCGTCTTCGGTCGTGGTGACACCTTTTACGACGTGCTCGCTGATGGCGTGAAGGGGTGTCCAGTAGGTCGAGCCGGGGCCGATGAGCATCTCACGCTTGGTCCCGTCGGCCTCCTCGATACGATGCACAAATGAGCCCCGCACGGCGGTCAGGTTCAGCCGTTTACCCATGTCGGACACTCGGAAGCCGTTGACCTCTGGGTACGAGTGATAGACCAACGTCTCCATGTTGGCCGTGTCCAGGGAGAAGTCGAGGTGCCACGCCACCGTGCCCGAGACCTTCATGCCCTCGAGCAGCGGGATCATCTGGGCGGGGAGCGAGTCCACCACATCCTGCGCGCGCGCGCGCTCCAAGCGAAAGGCGGCAGATACCTTGGGCGACGTGTCGAACTGAGCGACGTCCGCCCGCACCTTGAGCTTGGCCTTGCCGATGGTCATGTCCGATTGTCGCAGCACCAGAGTCTTGCGCTTGCGGTCCAGTTGGGCGCCGAAGTTCAACGCCACGTCAAGGCCCTGGAGGGCCTCGGAGGCGAGAGACGGATAGTGGAAGGAGCCATTCAACACGCCGAGCTTGCCCTCGATGCGGGCGATCTCGGTGGACTGTGACCACACCACCGTCAGGTCGGTGTCCGTCAGCGCCGTGTCGTGCCGCACCCTGAGGCTCGCGGGAAAGGCCTGGCGGTAGGGGTGGAGATTCAGGTGGCCGAGCTTCGCCCGCAGCTGGGTGTCTCCCGTGAGTTGGTGAACCTTGCCCTCGACTTCGTTGACCGTCCCTTTCCGGCCGCTGGCGCCGCCGTCTCTCCTGTCTGGGATGGCGAAGGCTGCCTTGAAGGTCAGCAGGCTGTCGGCGCGGGTCGCGGTCAGGTCGAAGTTCTCGAGCTTCTGTTGCAGGCGCAGTTGACCCGGCACAGGCGCCCGCATGTCCCGCCATTGGAAATGCCCCCGGGTCACCACGAGGTGCTTGAATGGGATACGTTTGGCCATGGCGAGGACGGACTCTGTGACCCGTATCACACGCCGGTCGAGGTGGTTGATCCCGCGCTTGAGCCACCCTCGAAAGCGGGCGCCGTCGGCGCGCCGTCGGGTGGCCCCCTCGATGAGCCGCGCGCTCGCGTCGACAGTCGCTGTCATCAAGATGCCGAGGGCCTTGTCGGGGCCTGCAGCTTCTCGCGACGCGCCAGCGGCCTTCGCGGCGCGCCTGGTCGTGCTTCCGCCCACCAGGTCGGTGAAGTTGTGGCCCCCGGGGGTCCGCTCGAAGACGAGGGCGGGCTTGACCAACTCGAGCTTTCCGAGTCGCTCGATGAGGCCCCGTGCGGCCTCCGCCCGATCGGCCGGGGCGGCGCTCGCCACGGCGGCGATGTCGCCCAGAGACAGCGCTCCGAGTGAGATCTTGACGGCGTCGATCTCCACCGCCGGCGCCACCGGCTCAGCGCCCGAGAGCTCGTCGTGTGTGAGCGGCACCGACAGCGCGACCTCGGTGACTTGGAGTGGGGCCCTCGCGTCCGCCCGCCATGACAAGCCCCCAACGGCGGCGACACGGGTACCGACAGTTACGCGCGCGGGCCGGTCGAAGGTCAGATCCAGGGGGGCTTGCCACCAGGCCCTGTCGTCCGCTGGTCGGAACTCACTGGCGAGGGTCACGCCGAATCCCGGATCCAGGGAGGTGTCCCCGAAGCGGAGCTTCACCTCGAACACGGGGTCTTCTTTGAGCACGGAGGTGTTGCGAAGGTGGAGCAGACCCTTGGAAAGGTTCAGCACCCTCGGGATCCCGACCAGCTCTTGAAGTCCCGTGTCGCCGGCGTCCAGGGCGACGCGGAGCGCCTCGAAGCGGACCTCCGGAGTCGTGGAGCGATCGAGCAGGCGCATCAGCCCACCACCGCCACCGCCCGCGCCCCCCTCGGAGCGTTCACCCCGGAGCAGCGCGAGCGCGCGACGGGCGACGCCGCGCACATTGTCGGAGCCGTCGGCGCGGCGCACCACCTTGAACACCGGCTCGTGCGCCACGATGGACTTCAGCTTTACCTTGCGCGCGCTGTAGCGCACGTCCGAGTCGACGCGTATCCGGGACGCGGTCATCAGCGGTGGCTCGCCGGTCGGCGCGTCCCGTACCGAGATCGTCACGCCGCCGAGCTCGAGGGTGCCGTCGAAGGTCCAGTCGACCGACTCCACCTCTACGTCGACGCCCAGTCGCTCCTCGAGCTTGGCCTCCGCCTGGGTGCCCAGCCGGTGCACCAGTCCAGGGATACCGGCGGCGATGCCTGCGACGACCGCGACGATGAAGACCAGAGCGTGTGCGACGTAGCGCAACGAGTATAGACCTCGACCATAAAAGGAGGGTAGCTTACTCGCCAGCTAGCATGGGGTTTAACAAGCGGGCAAGAAAACGGCTGCGTCCGCCCTGGTGTCCCGAGTGGAAACACCGCTCGCATAACCTTGGCTTTGTTTGGCCCGCGCCGGCGTTGCTCGCGCCTTGGCACGAACCAAACCGCTGGTGGTTCAAGTGAGCGGACTTCCCACTGGGGACACGGGGACATCCTACGCCCGAGGGCGCGGTCCACATCCGGCTCGCGGCGTCGCCGGAGGTCGCGTTCAGCCCGGTGGCCACCCGAGCTTGCGCCCACCGATGACGTGAAAGTGCAGATGGAAGACCGACTGGCCTGCGCCCGCCCCGGAGTTGCTGACGACTCGGAAATCGGTCAGCCCCTCGAGCTCCGCCACCGCTCTGCAGGCCGCCATGCACTTGCCCATCAGCGCCGCGTCGTCGGTGCCATCGGCCGCGCCTACGCTGACGATGGGGCGCTTGGGGATGACGAGCACGTGAGTCGGAGCGACGGGGTTGATGTCGCGGAAGGCCAGCACGTCGTCATCCTCATAGACGATGTCGGACGGGATCTCGCGGTTGATGATCTTGGTGAAGATCGTCATCGTGCAGGTCCTTTTCGGTGTGGCTATCGAGTCCTTGGGGGCCATGAGATACGACCTCGTCATCTTCGACCTCGACGGTACGCTTATCGCGCATCACGAGCCGATTTGGAAGACCCTCCATCGACACTTCGGGTCCGACCCCGAGGCGCGGTTGAGCTTGGTTCGACGCGGCCTCGCCGGCGACATCAGCTACGCCGAGTGGTTCGACGGAGACCTGGCCTTGTTGCGCGCCGCCGGCGCTACCCGGGCGGCGATGGTCGAGCTGGTCCGTGGGATGAAGCCCACCGTCGGCGCGAGCGCCCTCGTAGCGGCGCTCCGGCGGGGGGGGGCGCGGGTGGCTGTGGTGAGCGGCGGGCTTCGACTCGTGCTCGATGAGCTGCTCAGCGACTGCACGTTTGACGCGGTGTTCATCAATCAGGTGTGGTTCGGCCCCGCCGGGACCATCGAGCGCGGCCTGGCCACCGCATACGACCTGGGAGCCAAGGCCGCGGCCCTGGACGTTCTGGCTGAGCGCTTCGATGTCCCGGTCGGCCGCGTCGCCTTTGTCGGAGACGGGGACAATGACCACGCCATCATGGCACGCGCCGGGTTCGGCATAGCGTGGGGCGAGCACGCCCCTGACACCTTGGTCGCGCTCGCCGACCACCACGCAAGCGGAGACATGATGGACCTCATGGCGCTGCTTGCTCCAGCTCCCTGAGATCGGGCGGGCGGACTCTCAACAGCTCGACGGCGACGTCGCTTCGAGGGCGGGCCATGCAGGCGAGCCGCTCGTTGGGTTCGAAGGCTTTGGGGAAGTTCTCGGTCAACGCCCGCTCGTCCGGCGGCGGCTGCGTCAGGGTCCCGGAGCGCAGCACGAAGCGGCAGGTGCCGCACTCGGCCTGCCCGCCGCAGGCTTGAGGGACCTTTACCTCGTAGATCTCCGCGTGGGCCAGAATGTTGAGTTGACGGTACGCCGCGACGGTCTGAATGCTCCCGTCGGCGAAGATCCAGGTCAGCCGGTAGCTTGGTTCCATGCGCTCACCCTTGTGTCGAGTCCGGGACGTTCGGCGTCATCATTGACGAGCGTCTTGTTTGGGAGCAAGGCGCAAAGGCTCAGGAGTCGCGGGGTCCATTCAAGACTGCGCAACGCAGCTCCGGGCCGACCAAGCCGCGAAGTACGACTAACGAACGCGGCACGCGGGAAACAAACGGCCTTCGTGCAAAGACGCGCTCGGCAACCTGGCTTTTTGACTCAGCTGTGGGTCGCGCTTTCGCGAAATTTTGTTGCCCCGCTCGGCCCGGTGTTAGCGTCATCGCATGACGTTGACCCGCGAGCTCCTCGTTGTCCTCGGTGACCCCATCGTCGAGCTGGTAGCCGACGCCGCCCTCGGCCCTGCCCAGCCCTACCAGCAGCGGCAGGGCGGTGACGCCGTCGCGCTGGCGCTTCATGCGAGCGCCGCAGGTCGACCGACGGCGTTGCTCACCCGGGTCGGCGAAGACGCCTTTGCCGACTGGCTCATCGAGAGCTGGGACGCGGCTGGACTTCATCTCGACCACGCCTGGCGCGTCGCGGGGCGAAACGGCGTCCGGCTCCGCGGAGCCGGAGAGCAGGGCGTCTGGATCGATCATCGCGACGCCGTCCCGGCGACCGCCATCGACCGACCGCAGTGCGCGGCGGTGCCTTGGGACCTGACCCGATACGTCTTCGCCAGCGGCGAGTATCAGGCCCTCGGTGGCGGCGCAGCGGAGGTGCTGCGGATGGTGTTCGACATCGCTCGGCAGGGGGGCGCCAAGACGATCTTCCACCCCGCGCTCACCAGCTCGCTTTGGCCTGGCGGGTTGCACGCCGCTGGCGAGGCTTACGCCGCCTTGACGGGGCTGGTGGATGTGCTCGTGATCGGCGCGCCCTACGCCTCTGGACGACTCCTGGGGCAGCCGGAAGCGACCCGCGCGGTCGCGACGGCGCTGGAGCAAGGCGTGGACCGCTGCGTCGTGATTCAGCCTTCCGGCAACGTCGTCTTCGCCAGCGCGGATGTGAACGCGGGTAGGGTGGGCACCATGGAGGGTTGGACCGAGGCCTCATTGAAGACGCTTGTCGTCGCTCTGTGCAATGGCGACACCCTGCACGCGGCGGTGGCGTCCGCGATCGAGCGCTGACTTGGTTGTGACGAGATGGCTTGGAGCGCTGGTGGTGTCGCTCGCCGGTTGCGCGCTGACCGATCCCACCGCGATCTGCGAGCTGGCCGATCACGAGGTCCGGATCTTTCCGGTCGACACCACCGCGGACGTGCCCGTCAACGTCGCCCCGCGGGCGCTTCTTAGCGCATCGCGGGCTGCCGCGGTCGATGCGGTGCTGATCGAAGAGATCAGCGGGGAGCCCGTGTCGGTGTCTGTCATCGAGACGGCGACGGAGTTCGGGACCGTCCTGGAGCTCCTGCCCCTCAGCGATCTGGCCGCGGCGACCGAGTTCCGGGTCGAGCTGGTCGACCGCTCAACCGGTGTCCCGGAGGCGTCTTCGCTCTTTGTGACCGGCGGGGGGCCAGAGTTGGCCCTGGCGTCGGCCAGCGGCGACAGCATCGTGCAAGCGGTCGCGAAGGGCGATCGCGAATGCTGTGGGCCGTCCGGGTGCCGCGACGGCTCTGTGGTCACCGTGCCGGCTATCGACCGGGGGGGGTTCTGGCCGCACCTGATGCTGCTCGAGATCGAGGAAGCGTTCAATGACCAATGCGGCGCCGCCTCGCGCCTGTTGGCGGTTGTGCCGGTGCTACATGAGAGCGCCGCGAGGACCTCACTGGTGGCGGAGACCGATCGGGTCTTGAGTGGCTGTTTTCGCGTGGTGGTTCGTGACCAGCTGGGCTCCGCCGGGGAACCTGGCGGGGTGGTGTGCAGCGATGGGTTTCGCTGGGAGCCGCGAGCGCCATCCGAAGAGTGTCGTCAGCCGACCGGGTGCGCCCTTGGGCCTCCCGGCCCGTCGCGAACCGGGGGCGGGCTGCTGCTCTTGACCCTCGCAACCATCGCCTTCAGGCGGCGCGGTTGACAGCCTCCGGGGAGGGGGCGTCGGTGCCGGTCGGAGAAGGTCCGCCACTGGGATTAGCGGCGGCCAGCCGCCACCAGCGCCCTGCTTTGGCTCGTGAGCCAGCTCCTCGGCGGGGCGCTGCGCAGATCCACCTCGAAGACGGTCAGATCCAGCGGGGCGCCAACCACGAGGCGGCCCAGGTCGGGGCGACCCACCGCGTCCGCGGCTCCGCGGGAGAAGGCCGCCAGCGCCGCCGCCAGGTCCAGCTTCTCGTCGGCTCGCCAGCCGCCCGCCGGTGCGCCCTGATGGTCCTGCCGGGTCACCGCTGCGTAGAGTCCCCAACCCGGCTCATGGGACTCGATCGGGGCGTCCGACCCGAACGCCAGAGTGATCCCCGCCTGGAGCACCTTGCGCCACGCATAGGCTCCTCCGATGCGGCTCGCACCGACTCGCTTGAGGGCCCAGCGCATGTCGCTGGTGGCGTGGGTGGGTTGCATGGAGGCCACCACGCCGAGGGCCCGGAACCGGGCGAGGTCGTCCGGGTGAACAAGCTGAGCGTGCTCCACGCGATGGGGTGGGCCGCGTCTCGGTCCGCTCGATTGCACGGCGGCCTGGATGGCGTCGAGGGCGGCCCGTACGCCTCGATCGCCGATGGCGTGGACCGCGGCCTGATAGCCGAGCGCGTGGGTGTCGGTCACACGTCGCGTCAGCTCGGCGGGCGTCAACAGCAGATGTCCGCGTTGGCCGGGGGCGTCGCTGTAGGCCTCCAGAAGCGCCGCCCCGCGGCTACCCATGGCGCCATCAGCATAGATCTTCGTCCCCATCACCCATACTCTGGGAGCGAGCTCCCGGGGGCCCGGGCCAAGGCGCCTCAGCAGCGCATAGGAGGCATCCTCGTGGCCGTCGAGATAGACAAACAGGCGGACCGGGAGCCGGCGCCCCGCCTCTATGGCGGCGACCAGGGCGCCCAGCAGATCGACTTTGATGCCCATGTCATGCACCGCGGTCAGCCCATCCGCATGGCAGCGCTCCAAGCCCGCGAGAAACCACCGGAGCCTCGTTTTGGCGTTGGGGGCCGGGAGCCTCTTGGTGACCAGCCCCATAGCGTTGTCGACGAGCACTCCAGTGGGCCTGCCAGCGGCGTCTCGGATGATCTGGCCACCTGGTGGATCCCTGGTCGCCGCGTCGATCCCTGCCAACCCCAAGGCGCGTCGGTTTACCCAGATGGCGTGGCCGTCGACGCGCGTCAGCACGACGGGGCGCTGGTCGCCCAACGGAGCCAGCTGCTCGGCCGTGGGAAAGGCCTCGCCTGGGAAACGCGTCTGGTCCCAGCCTCGACCAAAGATCACGGCCCCTTGCGACCCATGAGCGCGGATCCGGGCGACCACCTCTCGCGCAGAGTTGGCGCCGCCCAGCTGCGCGCGCTCTGTGGCTCGCCCTATGCCGACCGCATGCAGGTGGGCGTCGTGGAGCCCCGGGACCGCCAGCACCCCTTCCAATCGCCTGAGCGGCTTGCCCGTCGGTACCGCGTCGTGAAGCGACACGATCCGACCCCTGGCGTCGACCGCGATGGCCCGGACCTCCGGCCGCTCTGGGTCTCCGGTGAGGAAGGTGGGGCCAACGTACACCGTCGACGTGGGCGCCGCGCAGCCCGGAGCGGCGGCGAGACAGAGTACGA